>CAZEAV010000087.1:0-8467 GCA_964510215.1 uncultured Iamiaceae bacterium | reverse complement strand
GTGCACCCTCGTCGGCCACGGCACGGGTGCCGCGGTCGCCCTGGAGTGCGCGGCAACGCACCCGGATCGCATCGACGCCGTGGTGGCGCTGGACGGGCCGCCCCTTGGGGTGCACGAGCCGATGCTCGACTGGGTGCACGAGGCCGCCCGGGTCGATCCGGGCGTGACCCGGCTCGGGGCCACCTACCCCGAGCGGGCCACCGTGATCGCTGCGGACCTGGCGACCGGCCGGCTACCGGCCACCGGTCTGACCCGGTCTCTTCGGCGCGCCGTGGACGCCGAGGTCGCCGGATCCGGGTTCGGCTGGCAACCCCGCCTGTCGGCGGCGACGTTGGAGACCGACTGGTCGCTGCTCCAAGGCTGGTGTCCGGCCGCACCGCCCAGGGCGCCCCTCCGGTGTCTGCGAGCAGGGCACGGGCACCGACGGGACGAGCCGGCACTCGCGCTGTGGGATCTCGGGATCGAACCGACCGTGCATGACTCCACGCATTCCGGCATACTCGTCGACCCCACCGCCATCGCATCGGTGGCTCAGTCCCTCGCCGCGGTCGTCGGCTCCAGGCCGATCGAACGAGGCAGCTCGCGCCGCCCGGACAGGCCCAACTTGGCATAGATCCGGTTGAGGTGCCCCTCCACTGTGCGTACCGATATGCACAATTCCGACGCGATCTCGGCGTTGGTCCGTCCCCTGGCGCCGAGCATCGCGATCTGGGCTTCCCGGCTCGTGAGCTGGCCGGGCATCACGAGCGCGGCGAGGGCGGGGGTCCGTGCGCCGGTACGTTCGCCGATTTCCATCGCCATGCTGGTCGACGCGTGGGCTGCGCCGCGTTCGTCGGCGCGGGCGTGCACGAGTGCCGCCTGCGCGGCGGCATCGGCTGCGCTACCCAGCTTTCCCATCGCCGACCAGCGTGCCGCGACCTCATCGAGGCGCCGACCATCACGGACTTCGAGCGCTTCCGCGTGCGCCAGGGCCGCGACCGCGAGCGGGCCCTGTACCCGATCGGCGAGAGCGGCCAGCCGTTTCCGATCGACCGGCGCACCCCAGCGAGTCGCACTGTGCAGGATCGCCACCTCGACGACCGGCTGGTCCAGCGCGACCGCCCGTCCGCAGGCGATGCGGACGTGCTCCGCGGACCGAGTGGTCTGCCCCGCCAGGGCCGCCACCCAGGCGCGGGCCAGTGCGGCGAACGCCCCCAGGCCCGGATAGTGGTGACGATCGGGCGCATCGAGGCGGTCGATCGCAGCCTTCGCCTCATCGGTTCGCCCGAGGCAGGCGAGCGTCGGCGCGAACGCGCAGAGCACCTGGTCCTCCCACACCCCGGGAGCGAACGTCTCGAGCTCACTCAGCGCGTCGGCGAGATGATGATGTGCCACGTTCAGGTCACCCTCCCACCATGCAACCTGTCCGAGGAAATAGGAGCCAGCTGCGCTCATCTCGACCCCACCCGCGGCGCGGGTGCACTCTTCGAGTGCATGCGCGCGGCGCCGGGCCTCGGCGAGTTCGCCGGCGAAACCGAGCGCCAGCACCTCGCCATACGCGACGGGAAGTCGCAGAAAACCACTCCCACGGAGCGATTCGATCGTCGCGTGTCCGATTCGGGCACTGGACCGGGCCTCATCGAGACGTCCTCGAAGCCCCGCGGTGATCGTCACCGCCGCTGCGGCCCACAGGCGGGCCCCATCGGGAGCGGCCCGGTCGGCCAACACCTCGGCGCCCTGGGAACCGGCCAGGGCGGGTTCCCCCGCATAGAACGAGAAGCACGATTCGAGGGCTTTGGGGAACGCCTGCAACGCCGGAGGCGTACCGTCGTGCGCGAGTTCTCCGATACGCGCGAGTCCAGCGTCGGGGTCGGACAATCCCCAGAATTCGATGCAGGCGAGCAACCATCGCGCTTCGATGCGTTCGCCTGCATCTGCTGCCGTGTCCAGTATCCGGCGGCAGATGTCCGCGGCGACGTCGACGCGCCCGAGTCGGAAGTGCGCGCCGGCTTCCAGCAGGTGTGCGGCGTTTTCCGCCCCCATGCGGACGGCCGCCCGCGCGAGTCGGCCCGACACCTCGAAATCGTAGAGTCTCGCTGCGACCCTCGCGCCGCGGATGATCACGTCGACATAGCCGGGGTCGCCCAGTTCCGCACACAACAGGGCACAGCGGAGCACTTCGCCGTCGCCGGCGTTCTCGTCGAGTCGGTCGACGATCGCTGCGGTGAGCCGGGCACCGAGTTCCGCTTTGCGGGCGGGGCTCATCGCCTCGCGGAGCGCTTCGCCGTAGAGAGGATGGGCGAGGCGTACCCAGACCGATCCGTCACGGGGCCGTCTCTCGGACCGGCACAGGTCCGCCGCTTCGCAGGTGTCCACGGCCTCGCCCGAGGTGAGCGCGGACAGGGTTCCGAGCTCCATGGGCTCGTACAGGGCGAGATGGTCACAGAGCTCTCGCAGGTCGCTGGGAGCAGCGTGAATCCGGGACAGAACCAGATCGGTGATCGACGTCGGCACGTTGGCGAGGGTGCTCCAGTACCACCGGTTGTTCGCCAACACCAGTCCACCGCCCGCGATCTCACTCTCCACGAGTTCACGGAGAAATCGGGTGCTTCCGCCGGTGACGGTGAGCAGCCGTCGGAGCGAATGGGATTCGAACGGGTGACCGAGCGTCGCCTCGAGGAGGTCCGCGACCTGGCGTTCGGTCAATGGGGCGAGCTCGATCCGCTCGACCCACCCGTTGTGGAGCAGTGCTGCGATCGCCTCGGGGAGCGGGGCCACGGTGCGCACGGTCATGAGAACCCGGGCGTGGCCGCCGAGGGTGATGCGTTGGACGAGCAGCGCGGACAGCGGGTCGAGCAGGTGGGCGTCGTCCACCGCCACGATCGGCCGCGCTCCTTCGAGGTCCCCGAGGAAATTGGAAAGCGTTTCCCGGAGGACTGCCTGCGACTCGAGGGCCAAGGTCGGTGACGGGACCCAGTCGGTGAATGCCGCCAAGGGAAAATCACGGGTCGAACGGTTCCCGACGACCCAGGCCGCGCGTCGCTCCGGACCGAGACATTCGGCGAGGAGGCGCGATTTGCCGACGCCCGCGTCACCGGCGATCAGAACGCCGGCCGGATGACCGTCATTGCCGATGATGCACTCGATCCGCGCGCGCTCGGCCTCCCTGCCGTACAGCCGCCACACCGGTTCCACGGACCGACTTTACTCTCATTTTCTGCCCCGCGGCCGACCGGTCCACCGAAAACAGGTGGTCGACCACTCTGTTCAGATCGGCCGGAAGCCTCCATGATGATGGGATGTCCGACAGAGCTGCAGGTCGTGGGATTGTCGCCGTCCGCCTCGGGCGCGGTTCGATCGCCCTCGGGGTCCTCTTCGCCATGGCCGCGTGCGCGGCGGGCCTGGATTCCGCAGCAGCAGATGTGCCCGCCGCTTCCGGTGAACACTGGCGGACAGCGGACCCAGCGCTCGTCCCCGCGTCGATCTCCACTGGTCCCACTCATTCGTGCGGTGTGACCATCTCGGGTGCCGCGTACTGCTGGGGGACCGACAATTCGGGACAGTTGGGCAATGGCCCGGGCACTCTGGATCAGCCGGCCCCCTCCGAAGTCGTCACGCCCGCCGGGGTGACCTGGGCGTCGATCACCGCCGGCGTCGTCCATACCTGCGCGGTGACCACGGACGGTGCGGGGTACTGCTGGGGCGACGACTTCTACGGCGAACTGGGCGACGGGACCCCTCTGGACACCGACCGGACGACACCGGAGCTGATCGACACCCCGAGCGGTGTGTCGTGGGCCGCGCTGTCGGCGGGGTACTACTCCACCTGCGGAGTGACCACGGCAGGGGACGCGTACTGCTGGGGAAACGATTCGAACGGCAAGCTCGGCAATGGTCCGGATGGCAGCGTCCAGGCGTCGCCGGTCGCCGTGACGACTCCGGTCGGCGTGCAGTGGGAGTCGGTGTCGGTCGGACCGAACGGCGTATGTGCGCTCACGACAGCCGCAGCCGGCTACTGCTGGGGACTCGGCACATCGGGTGAACTGGGCACCGGGACGGCCACATCCGCGACGACGCCCGGAATGGTGGCCGCGCCCGCCGGGGTGACGTGGGCGACGATCACCATGGGTCTCGACCACGCCTGTGGCGTCGCCCTCTCGGGCGCCGGGTACTGCTGGGGGTCGGACAGTCGCGGGCAACTCGGCAACGGGTCTGCATCGTCGTCGAACCAGGCGACGCCCACGTCGGTGGTGACCCCGATCGGGGCCACCTGGGCCCGCCTCTCCGCCGGCTCGGTCGCCACGTGTGGCGTGACGGCGACCGGCGCGGGCTACTGCTGGGGTGACAACGGCTTCGGGCAGCTGGGGAACGGCGCGCCCGCGATCACGATGGCGTCGACGCCGTCGCCGGTTCCGATGCTGCCGGGTGCGACGTGGGAATCGATCGCCATCGACGCCGATCACGCGTGTGGCGTGGCGACGGACGGCCTGGGCTACTGCTGGGGGAATGACGAGACCGGCGGGCTGGGGAACGGCTCGGGCGTCGCGACCACCCAGGCGACGCCATCGCGGGTGGGCGCTGATCAGACGCTCACGGTTCCGGTTCTTGCGCCGCAACCGTCGGCCGGCGCGCCCGTGACCGTCGCCGGAGTCGTCGCGTCGTCGGGTCTCGGCGTCGGCGCGACCTCACAGACTCCCGCGGTGTGCACGGTGGGCGCCGGACCGGAGCCGGGCTCCTACACGATCACGCCGATCACGAGCGCCACGTGCACCGTGATCTTCAGCCAACCGGGTGACGCCGTCTGGCACGCCGTGACCCCGGTCGTGCGTTCACTGGCGATGACGTCCGGATCGATGACGACGGACGCGACCACGACCACCGACTCGACCACGACGACGGACTCGATAACCACGACGACCCCGCCCGCGACGACCGCCACGACGACCACGACGACCACCACGGGGGACTCGACCACGACGACCGCCACGACGACCACCACGGCAGCGCCCCGGGCGGCCACCACAACGTCCACCACGGCGCATCCGATGGTTGCCGAGGTGTCCTCGACCTCCTCGGTGGGCGTGGCCGATTCACCGGGCACTGGGCCGTCGTCGCGGCCGCCGTCGGCGGGTGCCCCGGACGGGACACTGCCCGCCACCGGGATCGGCGCCCTGCCCCTCACTCTGGTAGCTGTCGCCCTGCTGGCCGTCGGCGCGGTGCTCCTCGCCGAGGACCGAGCGTCACACGCAGAGCGGGTCGACGTCGATCCCCGGCGCCGTGTCCCATGACGAACGAGAGGTCAGGGCGCGCCGGGACTAGCGGCAGGTGAAGACCTCCACGACCGATCCCAGCGCGTACCCGTCGGCGTCGCGGAACCGATCGGCACGTTCGATGATTGCCGCGCGTACGGTGTCACGCGTTTCATCGTCGAGGCCGCCGATCGTCAACGCGACCGGTCCCGAGAACTCGCTCACGTACGACCACAGCGCATCCTCGTCGTCATAGCGGTAGGACATCGTCACTTCCTGCGATGTAACCGATTCGAAGCCGACCGACCGAACCGACTCCGACGTCGCCTCGATGTCCGCGAGGGCGAACATGTTGGGGGTCCCGGCTTTCGGCCGTTCCATGAGCCCGCGTTCGATCAGGACCTGGGCGTACAACGTGAAGAACGGGTTGCGTTCCGCCGTCGAGAACACGGCGAACACCAGGCGGCCATCGGGGCGGATCACCCGGCGTGCCTCGGCGAGCGCGGAAGCGGGGTCAGGAAGGAGCATGTACACCCAGCGCGCCAACCCACGGTCCACACTTTCACTGGGGAGCTCCAACGCGGTGACGTCGAGCTGCCGGAATTCGACATCGACGCCGGCTTCGGCTCCTCGCCGACGGGCAGCCGCGAGCATGTGCTCGGAAAGGTCGCTCGCGATCACCCGGCACCGCCCCGGCAGTCGGGTAGCGACCTCGAACGCACCGTCCGCCGTCGGGCCACCTGCGAACTCGACCACCGTGTCACCTTCGGCCGCATCGAGCGCGTCCACCATAGCCAGCGTGAGCGCACGGGTGGTCTCGGCATGCCAGCCCCCGTAACGGTCCCACACCGGCGCAAGCGCATCCCACATTCCCGCCGGGGGCGACCCGGACAACGGAGGCTGTTCCCGCATGACAGCTCTTCTCCCAATCGGGGATTCCAGGCACGGAACCTACCACAGCGCGAGCCCGGAGACCTCCGGCGGCGTCACCGTCACACCCGCGGCGGGTCGACCGCGACCCGGAGACGGCCCTCGGCACGCGGTGTCGCGGCGAGCCCGCCGCAGAGCGTGGAGTGATCCGGCGCCCGAAGCAGCCAGGTGCCGTCACCGCCGTCGAGCACGTCGACGGCCGACGCGTCGACGCCGGCCACGAAGGATTCCGCTCCGGCGCCCGAGACGAGCGCCAACGCCGAGAACGGTGGGAGTCCCAACGTCTCGCGCACGGCGCGTTCCGCGTCGCTCACCAGCCCCGGATCGCCCGCGGCGACGGCCCGGAGTACCGGATGCTCCACGAGCCGTGTCTGGACGACGAGCCGGCGCCCCGAGGCGCGCGGCCCCAACAACCGTGCCGCCCGGGCGAGCAACCCCACGGCCTGCTCTGCGGCCCGGAATCGTGGCGCGGTCAGCTCCTGGTCGATGTCGAGGAACACCACCGTCTCGACCGGGCCGATCCGGTGGAGCACCGCTTCGGTGCCGATCATCACCCGGGAGCGGTCCGGGTTTCCGACGACGCCATCGCGGGTGATCTCCGCCACCGGCTCGCCGATGAGCGCCTCGAGTTCCTCGCGTGCCCGCGACACACCGATCCGCAGGTTCTTCAGCGCGGCGGACCCGCAGTCGGCGCACACCCGCGGACGGACGAGACCGCACCGCGGACAGGCCAGCTCGCCGTCCGCCGGGGCGTGGACGGCGCTCCCACAACGTTCACAACGCGCCAGCGCGTCGCACACCGAGCATGCGAGCATCCGCGTCCGGCCGGTGCGGTTCAACACACACACCGTTCGGCCCGAACGTTCCAGGACTTCACCCAGGTGCTCGGACAACGCACTCGCTGCCGTGCGCGGGTCCTCGCCACGCCGATCCAACACTTCCAGTCGGGGCCATCCCGCGCGCTCGGCGGCCCGGGGCAGGGTGACCAGGTGCGCCGATGCGAGCGCGTCGAGGCTCGGACATGGCGACAGTTCCACACAGGCGACACCGGCACGGCGGGCCCGCTCGACCAACACGTCCCTGGCGTGCCACGTGGGAGTTCGGGTGGATCGATACGCCTCGTCGTGTTCGTCCACGATCACCATCACCGCGGGGTCCGGCGCCGGAGCCCACGCGACCGTGCGGGTACCCACCACCACCGAGCCGCCCGCCGCCGCCCGGGCCCATTGACGGGCACGTTCGGTCGCAGAACCGCGGGCGGTC
Organism: uncultured Iamiaceae bacterium; assembly: GCA_964510215.1. Classification (GTDB taxonomy): domain Bacteria; phylum Actinomycetota; class Acidimicrobiia; order Acidimicrobiales; family Iamiaceae; genus JAFDWI01. The sequence continues at coordinate 1,046 of CAZEAV010000087.1, read as the reverse complement.
ATGTCGGCGACGCTGAACCCTGCCGCGCGCAATTCCTCGACCAGGCGCGAGGCGGCCCGGACGCCTGGGCATGCGACGATCGCGGACGAAGCACCGGTCATCGCCCGGGCGAGCACGTCGACGACGACACCGACCCGATCGAGTGTCGGGGGAAGGCGCACCGCGAACGCCTCGGCGCCCGACAACTCCACCGCCAGGGCGCGGCGTGACGCCGGAGCCGGCCCGGCGCCGGCTGGGGCGGGCAGGCTCGACACCACGGCCGGAGCCGACGCGACGCGCAACAGCTGGACCGGATGCCCGGCCCACCGCCATGCCGCCCAGCGCGCCAGGTCGACGGTCTCGGGGGCCGGGCCGATCCCCCGCACCTTGGCGATGCGTTGGAGCCGCACGCCGGGCGGCGCGTCGACATCCAGCCCCGTGATCCAGCCCCCGACACTGCGGGCGCCGAGGCGCACGCGTACCTCGCTTCCGACCCGGACGCACGTCGCGTCGTCCGGGCCGATCACGTAATCGAACGTCTTGTGGATGCCGGTCACGTCGACCAGCACCCGCGCGCTGCGTTCGGCCGGACCCAGCGGCGTCGTCTCCGGCACCGGTCGGACCCCGGCGCGACTTCTGGAGTGGGCTCTACAGCCCGAGAGCCGAGGCGATCGTGTCGGACCGGTCGGTCGACTCCCAGGTGAAGTCGGGGTCATCGCGACCGAAGTGCCCGTACGCCGCGGTCTTGGCGAAGATCGGCCGACGCAGATCCAGATCCCGCAGGATCGCGGCCGGACGCAGATCGAAGACGTCCCGCACCACCTGGGTGATCTTCTCGGGATCGGCGTGCTCTGAGCCGAAGGTCTCCACCAGCAGTGACACCGGACTGGCCACACCGATCGCATATGCGACCTGCACTTCCGCCCGGTCTGCCGCCCCCGCGGCAATGAGGTTCTTGGCGACCCAGCGCGCCGCGTACGCGGCGGACCGGTCGACCTTGGAGGGGTCCTTCCCCGAGAACGCGCCACCACCGTGGCGGGCGGTGCCGCCGTAGGTGTCGACGATGA
>CAZEAV010000086.1:0-8470 GCA_964510215.1 uncultured Iamiaceae bacterium | reverse complement strand
GCGAACACCGATATGGCGGTGTTCGCCTACACGAGAAGCAGCAGGGTCGCGGAACCGTTCATCACGCACCATCCTGCCGCACGGCTCACCCGATGTCAACGTCGCGGCGCGTCGGCCTCACGTCGGCCACGGCTCATCCGCCCGATCGTCCCGGCAGATGGCGCGGACGACCGCGCGGGTGACCAGGGACTCGATCTCGGGATAGTCCAGGCCCCGCTCATGCACGAAGTGGCCGATGGTCTCCGGCGACGTCATCACCACCAGCAGGTGCACGGCCGAGTCGAAATCGAGATCATCGTGCAGCACGCCCGCGGCTGCCAGGCGTTGGGCGATGCCCAGTTGAGGGCCGCTGTGGCTCGCCCGACCGGCATCCACGACCGGCGCCAGCGACGGATCGGCCGCGGCGGCCTGGAGGAACATGGCGATCAGGTCGCCGATGCGTTCGTGCAGCACACAGACCAGATGGACCGACATCGCGAGGAACTCCCGCGGTGTCGCGGCGTGGGCGAAACCCTTGGCGAGCTCGGCGGCACCGGCCTCTTCGTTGCCGTAATCGACGAGGGCCCGCACCAGTCCCGCCTTGGATCTGAACGCGGCGTACACGGTCTGGGGCGACACACCGGCGGTCTCGGCGACCTCTTTGATCGTGGACGCGGCATACCCCTTGGCCGTGAAGATCTCCCGGGCCGCGCGGAGCACGCGGCGTCGGGTCTCGGAGGCTTGCTCGGCGCGCAATGTCGAGCGATACGGCCTTGACGGCGTCATGACTTGATATTAACTTGATTCATTATAGTTCAGCTAAGGTGAATGGAGCAGCTCATGACGTCGACAAACGTAGTAGCGCCACCCGAATCCGCGACCACCGACCGCGGGCGACCGGCCGATGCGGCGTTTCCCGGCCCGGTCGTCACCGGAATCTGCATGATCGTCGCACCACCGGTGCTGGCGCTGATGGCGCTGATGGCCAGCGACCTTTACAAGTTCAAGGGTCATGACTTCCTCACGGCGATGCACGCGCACCCCACGCGTACCGAGATCTTCCTGAACGTCGTTCCGATCGCCACGATCGCCCTGATGTTCGCCTGCATCGGTCTGGCCGGCGCGGCAGCACGCCGTGCGCCGCGCCCCGCACGCGTCGGTGGTGTTGCCACGGTGCTCGGGTTGTGTGGCCCCCTCACGTTTCTCGCGATCGAGTTCTGCGGCTATCAGCTTTCGGCCCGCCATCTCGCGGCAGGCGCGTTCATGTACGACCAGGCCAACATGGTCCCCCGCACCATCATGAACATCACCGGTCCGGCGATCATCGTCGGTTTCATCACGCTGGCCGTCGCCGCCCGACGGGCCGGTCTGCTCGGCAAAGGCGCCGCGATCTGCTTCGCCTGCACGGCACTCCTTCCCATCGGCTTCATCAGCGCCGTCCTCCCCATCAGCGCGATCGGCTTCATCGCGTGCTCCGTCGCGCTGGTGCCGCTGGGCCTGGGGCTGCTGCGTGGCACCGACGAGTCCAGGACGGACGCGGGCGTGGCCTCACCCCTCTGAGCTGCGCCGCGTCGGATCCGGCGCGCTCGGCGAGCTCACCCGCCGTCGGGTCGCCCACGCGCCGCGGCGCGCGTGGCCGGAACCACCAGGTGGTCGCTTCCGTTCCCGTCGAAGGTCTTGCGGACGGTGAGACCGGGTACGACTTTTCCGGCACCATTGGTGGGCTCCACGATGGCGGCGGTCACGTGCCGGCGGGCACCGGCCTGGGGGACGACCGACAGTCGATACGTCGGCTCGGCATCGAGTCGCCCTGCGAACCGCACGTCGACCGCGACGCGACCGCCGGCGGGAATCGTCACCGTCTGCGATGCGACCCAGCAACCGAGCTCGCGTTGCACCTGGATGCCGGTCGTGGCGCCGTCGATGGTCATCGTGTTGGGCCGTAGCGCCGAGTACACACTGAAGGTCACGGTTTCCGAGCCGTACGGCCGCCCGCCGCGCCGCTTGGCCCGGGTGTCCTGGTTGCCCAGGACGTAACCGGGCTCACCCCGAGACGGGGCCCCGTTGGCGAAGAAGATCCGCGCGTCGGCCTGCGCGTTCCCCGACGAAGGGTCATAGTGCACGGTGTAGGTGGCCAACTGGTCGAGGTAGTAGTCGGCTTTGTTGGCGGACGCGTTCGCGACACGGACCGAGAACACGTCGCCTCCGTTCGGAGCCGGGAACGCTCCGGTCAACCCCACCGACGAGAGGTACCGCCTTGCCGTGGGGTCGTTCACCCAGAACAACAGGCGGCGTTGGTGGACCATCGGCGCGAGCGTGTCGGTGATCGTCGACACCGCCGGCAGCGCGCCATGGGTCAGTGCCTCGAACGTGGCTTCGGCCGCGTTCGACAGCAGGTCGTACCGTTCGGGGTTCCGGCCACGGAACCCCAGATACTGGTCGTGCATCAGATAATCGGCGGCGTTCGCGGCGTCCAGCGGCATGGGGATGCCCTTGGCGTGCACGGGGCCGGTGATCTTCAACAACGCGGCCAGCGCAATCGGGTCGACGTAGATCACCCCGTCGAGATGGGTACCACCCGCCTGCGGGTAGAGCTGTTCGGCGACCCGGGCGACCGTGGGAAAATCCGGCGAGGCCGTGATGTTCTGCAGGTACCGCGCCGGTTGGAGTCGCGCGTAGCGGGACAGGTACTCCTTTTCGCCCGATATGTGGCGGGTGTGCCAGTCCGTCGCGCCGATGAGGTCGTCGATGTGCCCGTGACGGGCAAGCTCGATGTGTCCGTCGGCCACGTCGAGCTGCGCCCAGGCGCCGACGAAACCGCCCATGCCGCGTGACTCCGCCGGATTGGCGAACAACACCAGATAGTGGCGTGGCCGGTCCGCACCCAGGATCACCGGGGCCACCTGAAGCGCCCGGAGTGCCTGCCGTGCCTTGGGCACGGCGTCGGCCAGTTCGCCCTGGTACTCCGAGGCGCGTTCCGCGAGGTTGCCGACGAGCCATGGCGAGGACACCGAACGCATCTGGGCGATCGTGCGTTCCGAGGTGGCGAGCGTCGCCCGGATCGGCGCTCGCATCGAGTCGATCCGGGCGAGGTCGAAGCTGCCCTCGGAGGTGCGCAGGCTCTGGTACGGCGCCGCGCTCGCGGCCCGTCGCGCGGCCGCGGTCACGTCGGTGGCCGCTCCGGACGCAGTGACGAGCATCCGGGCCTGTTGGGACAGCACCGGCACCGCGTACGCCAGCTTCGCGATCGGCGAGTCCAGCGCCAGATGGGCATCCGCGAGGTCCCGGTTGGCGACGAAGAAGCCCAGCGTCGCAAGGTCCGGTTTCCCGTCGGAGGCTTCTGCGAGGCCGGCACGGGCGAGGCGGAGTCCGTTCTCCATCTTCGGCGCGGCCTGGGCCAACGAGATGGCGAACCCGACCGTGGCGACCACGACGAAACCCACGACACCACCGAGGACGAGCCTGACGCGCTGCCGGGTCGCCCGGTCGCTCTGCGCGTACGCCGACGCGCCCAGTATCCCCACGGCGACGGTTCCCAGGAGCGCGGTCGACCCGAACGGCCCGATCGGCGCTCCCCGCAGGAGCACCTGAATCCCCAGCGCGCCCGCCGCGGCTCCGGTGAGTGGGCCGGGACGGCTCGCCCGAACCACGTGGTAGGCCGCGGCGCCGAGCGCCAGAACCCCCAGAGCGAGACCCCAGACCGACCCCGAGACCACGACGGCGGCTCCGAACAGCACCACCCAACTCCAGTGGCGACTGCGTGCGGCCACCAGCGGGACCACACCGCCGATCGCGGCCCGCTCGGCCACGTCGAAGAATGCGATCCCCGTCGGGTTCGCCGGAGCGAATGCCGCGCCCAAGGCGCTGACACCGCTCACTACGAGGACCACTCGGGCGTCGACATCGGCGTGACGCCGGGACGTGTTCACCGATGCCACAGTGTGTGGAGACCGCGGAAAGTGATGATAAAGGACCTTGACAGCGTGGTGTGAAGTTCCACTAATGTAATGCAACGCGCTGCCGATTGGTCGCGTGGCAGCACATTTGGCACATTCGGTCGGATACCGCCGCGGCGGGAGGACACACAATCATGAACAGCACATCACGTAGAGGTCCGATACTCCGGATCATCGCCGTCCTGGCTCTCGCCTGTGGCGTGTTCGCCGCGGCGTCCAGTACCGCCGGAGCGGCGACCACGTGCCACCTCGACGGCTACGACTACGGCGCGTCGGTGGTGCTGGCGGCCAATCCGACCCGGGCAACGCCGGGGTCCCAGGTGACGATCACCGGGACCGGTTACCCGCCGAACTGCGAGGTCACCGTCGATGCGGCCGGCACTTCGGTCGGCACGGCCACGACCGGCGCGGACGGCAGTTTCACGTTCACCTGGAACGTGCCCGCCGACCAGTCGCTCGGCAACGTGACGATCACCGCGGTGGTCGACGGTCAGACCCTCGGGTCGACCGTCGTCGAAATCGTTGCGTCGGGTGCCACCACGACCACCGTCCCTGCCGCATCGTCGACGAACCCGTCGTCGGGTGGCAGCGGCACACTGGCCCAGACCGGTTCCGATGTGCTGCCGTTGGTCTTCGGTGGCCTCGTGCTGCTGGCCATGGGCACCGCGCTGCTGATGTGGAACCGCAACCGCCGGGTCGCCGATCAGACCTGATCCAGGCGGAATTCGAAACCGACACCCCGCCCCGGTGGCGGGGTGTCGGCCGTTTTGCCCCGGCGTGATCCGACGCGCTGAAGCGTCTGCGGGCCGGTCCTCTATGGTTGCCCGGTGGACCTGTCACTGCCCATCATCCTGGCGCTGGCAGTCCTCGGGCTCTTCGCCGGCTGGCTCGGTGCGGTCATCGGAATCGGCGGCGGGGTGGTCATCGTCCCGCTGCTGGTCCTGGTCTTCGGTTTCGACATCCGCGTCGCGGTGGCCACCTCCCTGGTTGCGGTGGTCGCGACGTCGACCGCGGCCGGGAGCGCGTACGTCGGACGTGGCACGGCGAACATGCGCCTGGGGATGACGCTCGAGGTGGCGACCACGATCGGGGGCATCGTCGGAGGCCTCATCGCGGTGCTCATCGCGCCGTCGGTGCTCTCGGCGTTGTTCGCGATCCTGATGCTGCTCACGGCGCTCTCGGTCGGTTTACGCGGTGGCGGTGACGAGCATCCCCCCGAGACCGACGACGAGGGTTCGACCGATTCGGGAATGCTCACCGGCTGGGAGGAGCCGGGTGCGCTCGCGGGCGCGTACTACGACGATCACGCCGGCCGACTCATCACCTACCGCGCGGACCGACTCGCGGTGGGCGGGTTGATCTCGCTGTTCGCCGGGACCGTTTCGGGGCTGTTGGGTGTGGGCGGCGGCTTCATCAAAGTTCCGGCCATGACCGAGGGCATGCGGGTGCCGATCAAGGTGGCTGCGGCCACCTCCAACTTCATGATCGGGGTCACCGCGATCGCGAGCCTGTTCGTGTACTTCGCCCGCGGGTACGTGGAGCCCTACGCCGCGGTTCCCGTCGCGCTGGGTGTCGTGGTCGGCGCGGTCGTCGGCGCAGCGACCTCGTCGAAGGTGCATCCCAGCGTGTTGCGGCGGATTCTCGTCGTCGTCCTGGTCGTGGTCGCGATCCAGATGGCCCTCAAGGCGTTCGGGGTCGACCTTGGCCGTTGATCCGCTGGAGATGTCCCAGGCTTCACAGGACGAAGTCCACCGCGTCCAGAAGATCGTCCAGTGGTTGCTGCGCGGCGGGCTCGTGGTGGCGGCGGTGCTGATGGCGATCGGCCTGGGGATGAAGGTGGCCTCGGGATCCCGTCACGCGGACGGCACTCCGATGTTCTCGCTCGGCTCGTCGGGTTCGCACGCGGACACGGTCATGGGTGTCGGTGTGCTCGTCCTCGCGCTCACGCCGGCGTTCCGTGTGCTCGCCCTGGTGGTGCTTTGGGGTCGTGAGCGCGACTGGCGCTTCGTGGGGGTGGCGCTGGCGGTGGTCGTCACGCTGTCCTGTGCCGTGATCATCGGGCACGGCTGAACGGGCATGCGCCGCCGGGTCAGTTCCCTTTCTCGGCGGCGGGTGAGCCGGCCGGCGGCGGATAGTCGGGGGTCTTCAGACCGCGTGGGAGACCGTTGAACGCCGTGATGCTGCCGGATCTGACGAAGAACGGCTGCAACTGCTCGGGCATCTTGCCGGGCAGGTAGCGCTTGCCGCCTTTCACGTAGCGGTACATGCCTTTGCCGGGCTTGCCCTGTTCGTCCTTGCCGGTTGCCTTGGGGTCCCACCAGATCAACGTCGAGTCGTCGACCCCGGTGTAGTCGACCTTCGCGAAGGCGAACTGCTCGGCGTTCCCGTAGCTGACCCGTGGCGCCCCCGGTTGGCCGCCGGTGGGTGGGAGACGGAACATGCCACCGGCGAACGTCTTCGGTGTCAGGTCCGGGCCGGCCATCTGGATGCCCTGGAACAGTTGCAGAAGGTTCGGGTAGAACACGCTCGCGGTCTTGTTCGCCGCGGGCATCTGCCCGAAGTACCACTTGTAGATGCGGTAGGCGTCGGCGTCGTCGTGCGGGGTCCGCACCGGAAGGGTGGACACGCCGAATGCGTGTGCCCACTGCTTCTGGTCGTAGTTGCGGGCGAGCGCGGTGGTGTCGGTGAGCACCGTGCCGGTGACGATCCACTCGGGGAAGTAGTTCTGACTCGTCGCCGCCTTGGTGAGGTAGATCGGCATGATCGGATCGCCGAGGAACACCACGGTGGTGACGCCCGCGGCTTTGAGTTTCGCGATGATGCCGGCCGCGGTCTGGGGCAACTTGGCCAGGTCCAACAGGTACGTGACGTTCACCTTGGCCTGCCAGCCGTTCTTCTTCCCGAGGTCCGTGAACACCTTGGACACCCCGGAGAACACCGGCGGGTCCTGCTCGTAGTGGACCACGCCGAAGGTGCGGTCCTCGTGGCGGAACTTCGCCTCGCCGGCCCATTTCGCCGGCTTGTTGTTGAGCTGTTTCGTGAGGAAGATCCCGACGTTCTCCAGGTACTGCTCGGGCGTGGACAGGTTGCCCCACATGTAGGGCGCGTCCTTCGCGAACGTCGAATTGGGCACCGAGAGGCCGCACGCGAGACACAGCACTCCCCGGGCCGCGAGTTCGTTCTCGTACACCGCGGTCTGGGACGGGCCGCCGATGGATGCGAACGCCTTGATCTGGGTGGCGACCTTCACCGCGTCGGCCCGCGCCGCGGTTTCGTCGGTTCCTACTCCCGAACCGGTCATCGGGATGATGTCGATCTTGCGGCCGTAGGTCTCGAACGTGGCCTGGAACATCTTCAGATAGGCCTTCACACTGGCTTTCACCGCGGCCGGTGGGTCGAGGTTCCCCGAGATGGCGCTGGTCAGATCTCCGGGAGGCGCGGTGTAGTACACGACCTTGATCGTCGACGCGGTGACGCCCTGATAGGTGGACCCGCCGTTGGAACCTTTCAGTGTCGGCACGCACGGTGGCGCGTAGACCGAGGGGAACCGGATCCGACCCGTCGAAGGATCACAGTTCCCCCAGGTGATCGACGAGGCCTTCCCCTTTTTCTTCGCTTCGGCGTAGGTGATCGGCAGCTTGGGGTTGTCGGCGAGCGAACGCGTGGTCGTCGCGGTGTGCGTCGTGCCGGTGCCGGCCGGTGAGCGGGTGGTCGCCACCACGGCGAGGGCCACGAACACGGCGAGCACGAGGGCCGCCGGACCCCATCGGCGGAGTGGGTGCAGGGTCGGCCAGGGGCGCGGATTGTCGCTCATGAGGCTCCTTGGGTGATCGGCCCGGAGCGGTCCCGGGCGGTGGTGCCGGTGCCGAGATAGGCGGCGACGACCTCGGGGTGTTCCAGAACGGCGCCGGGGGCGCCCTCGGTCACGACGCGACCCTGGTCCATGGCGACCAGTCGGTCCGCGACCGCGGTGATCAGACCGAGGTCGTGTTCCACCACCAGCAACGTGGCGTCCAAGCGGTCGCGCAGGTTCTGCAGCAGCGGTGCCAGCGCCTCGGATTCGCGTTGTGCGATGCCCGATGACGGTTCGTCCAACAGGACCACCGACGGCCCGTGTGCCACCACACAGGCCAGGTCCACGACGCGTCGCGAGCCCGTGGACAGCTCGCGCAACAGCTTGTGGCGGAACTCGCCGAGCCCGAAGATGTCGATGAGTTCGTCCACCCGGTGTCCGATCGCCGCTTCGGTCAACTGGTGGGCGGGCAGGCGCAGAACCGCGTTGACCGGATCGCCTCCCTGTACCCACCGCTCCAGGGCGACAGACAGGGTCTCGGACACACTGAGCGATTCGAACAGTCGGGAATCCTGGAACGACCGCCCGAGACCCGCCCGGGCGCGGCGCGCCGGATTCCACGACGTGACGTCACGCCCGTCGAAGAAGATGCGACCACCGTCGGTCGAGGTGAAACCGGAGATCGCGTCGAACATCGTCGTCTTGCCGGCGCCGTTCGGTCCGATCACCCCGACGATCTCGC
>CAZEAV010000085.1:0-8575 GCA_964510215.1 uncultured Iamiaceae bacterium | reverse complement strand
CCGCCTCCTGATCAGCCCTTCCTGCACCACCGAGGCGACGAGCTGCCCACTGCGGCTGTAGACGAGGCCGCGGGCCAGGCCGCGACCATCGGATGCGCTCGGTGTGTCCTGATGGTACAACAGCCAGTCGTCGGCCCGGAACGACCGGTGGAACCACATCGTGTGGTCGATGCTGGCCATCATCAGGTGGGCCTCGTCGAAGTCGCCGCCATGAGGCAGGAGCGTCGTGTCGAGCAGGGTCATGTCGCTGGCATAGGTCAACACGCAGGTGTGCAGGGTCGGATCGTCGCCGAGGATGCCGTCCGCGCGCAGCCAGACGCGTTGATAGGGCGGCAGGGTCGTGCGACGGTCCGGGGGCGACCAGTCCACGTTGCGGGTGTCGATCGGGCGTGGACGCGTGTACCAGTCCCCCAACTCATCCGCGAACGGCGCCCACCGGGTGGCGAAATCCGGCAGGTCCTCGGGCGGGGTCACCTGTGACATGGGGAACTCGTGGTCCAGCCCGTCCTCGGGCGTGTGGAACGAGGTGGACATGTTGAAGATCGCCTGGCCGTGTTGGACGGCGACCACCCGCCGGGTGGAGAACGAGCGACCCTCACGGATGCGGTCCACCTCATAGAGGATGGGAATCGCCGGATCACCGGGGCGGAGGAAGTAGGCGTGGAGCGAGTGCACCCGCCTTTCGGGTTCCACGGTCCGGGTCGCGGCGACGAGCGCCTGACCGGCGACCTGGCCGCCGAAGACGCGCTGGACGGATTCGTCGGGAGAGCGACCGCGGAACACGTTGACCTCGATGGCTTCCAGATCGAGGAGTTCCACGAGACGGTCGACTGCGGCCTGGGACATCGCGCCAGCTTCCCACAGCACGGCGTCACCGTCCCGCCGATGACGCGGTCGCGGATCCGGCAGGGTCCGAGCACCCGGGGCTCACCCCGTGGCGTCGGCTCCTAGTGTGTTGCACCCATGGACAGCGATACGGAATTTCCTGACGGGTTCGTCTGGGGGACGGCCACCGCCGCGCACCAGATCGAAGGGGGAAACGTCAACAACGACTGGTGGGCCTGGGAGCACACCGAAGGCAGTGGCTGCGCCGAACCGAGCGGCGACGCGTGCGATTCGTGGCACCGGTGGGATGCCGACGTCGACGCGATCGCGGGCATGGGTCTCGGCGCCTACCGGTTCTCGATCGAATGGAGTCGGATCGAGCCGGCCCCGGGGGAGTTCTCGCACGCGGTGCTGGCCCGCTACCGGGCTCTGTGCGAGGCATTGGAGGCCCGTGGGATCACCCCGGTGGTCACCTACCACCATTTCACGACACCGCTGTGGGTGACCGCCCTCGGGGGCTGGGAGGATCCGGGGATCGTGGAACGCTTCGCCCGGTACGTGCGGACGGTCACCGAGGCGCTCGGCGACGTGGCCGGGGCGATCTGCACGATCAACGAGCCGGCCATGGTCTCCACGATGGGGTATCTGGCGGGGGTGTTCCCACCGGGACGCCAGGACATCCCGGCCCGACGGACCGTGACTGCGAATCTCATCGCCGCGCACCGTCGCGCGGTGGAGGTGGTCCGCGAGGTGGCGCCGGGCGTGCCAGTGGGATGGACCCTGTCGATGGCGGAATACGCCGCGCTGGATGGCGGTGAGGCCAAGATGGAACGCATCCGCAGGGGCATGGAGGACGTGTTCCTCGAGGCGGTCGACGGCGACGATTTCGTCGGTGTCCAGGCCTACTCGCGCACCCGGGTGGACGCGGACGGCCAACGGTTCGACGGGGCCGAAGGCGTCCCGATGCTGGTGATGGGCTACGAGTTCTGGCCCCAGGCCCTGGAAGCCACCCTGCGCCGGGCCTGGGAGGTGACGGGCGGGCGCGTGCCACTGTGGGTCACCGAGAACGGGATCGGCACCGACGATGACCGCCAGCGGATCGACTACGTGCACCGGGCGCTGCAGGGCGTCCTCTCGGCGATCGGCGACGGGATCGAGGTGCGGGGTTACACGTCCTGGTCGCTGCTGGACAATTTCGAGTGGGCGTTCGGCTACCGGCCCCGCTTCGGCCTCGTCGAGGTGGATCGGACCAGCTTCGAGCGGAGCCCCAAACCCTCCGCGCGATGGTTCGGCGAGATCGCCCGTTCGAACCGGCTGATCGCCCCTCCCACCTGAGCGCCGTCGTCGGGATGTCATGCGTCGGCCTCCCGTGCGCCGAATATGGCCCATCCGGGATGCGGCCCTAGTAGCCTGCCCGGGTGTCGTTGAGTCCCTCAGCGGTCGTCGCGTTCGCCAAGTCCGACGCCGGCCGCAAATGGATCAAGTATTCGATGGTGTCGGTCGTGGGGATGGCCGTCAGCCAGGTGTGCATCATCATCCTGACCCGGGGATTCGGGGTGGCCGATGTCCTCACCAACTTCATTGCCGTGGCGATCTCGTCCATCCCCGCCTACCTGTTGAACCGGGCGTGGGTGTGGGGCAAGCACGGCAAGAACCACCTCACCAAGGAGGTGCTCCCGTTCTGGGGATTCTCCTTCGCCGGACTGGTCTTCTCCTCGCTGCTCGTGGCGTGGATCGGTCCTGATCTGAAATCCGGCGAGACGGCGTCTGCGCTGGACACGTTGCGGGTCATGGTCGGCAACATCGGCGGCTTCGGCATCCTGTGGGTCGCCAAGTTCTTCGTGCTGGACAAGCTGCTCTTCGGCAACCACGAGCATCTGCCTGACTATGAGCTGTCCGACATCGACGACGAGGTCGCCGAGAGCGCCTGAGCGGGCATCCGATGCGGGCCCGCCCCGGGCTCGCCGGTGGTCATTCGTCACCGATCGCTGTGTACCCTTGAGCCGATGTCGCCCGTCGCCCGCGCCGCCGAACTCGCGCGCCGGCATCTGGGAAAACGGTTCCTGCTCTACGCGGTGGTCTCGGGCGTCGCGACCGTGATCACCCAGGTCACCTTGGCCGTGCTCCACGGCCTCGTCGGGTGGCGCGCGTCGCTGTCGAACATCGCGGCGGTCGGGGTCGCCACGCCGGTCAGTTACTACATGAACCGTGCCTGGGTCTGGCAGAAACGCGGCCGGAGCAACCTCACCAAGGAAGTCGCCCCGTTCTGGGCGTTCTCCTTCGCCGGCCTGCTGCTTTCCACGCTTCTGGTCGGACTGGTCGCGCTGTGGCAACACGTGCCGGCGGGTCAGCGCCCCACACCGTTCCAGCAGCTGCAGATCAATGCCGCGAATGCAGTCGGTTTCGGCATTCTGTGGCTCGTGCAGTTCTTCGTGCTGGACAAGATCTCGTTCAAACCCCACGTGGCCGGCGTCCGGGTCGATCTGACGACGCTGCCGACGGACGACGGGACCGTCGACGAATCGCTTTCGAGCATCGGTGTCGACGCCGGACCGTCGGCGATGCAGCCCAACGCCGGCGAAGGTGTGGCGACGTGAGTGTCTCCACTCCGGACCTCTCGGACGACCGTCTGGCAAAGGCGGTTGCGGCTCGGGGGTTCATGCCCAGCGACGAGGGTGACGCGCTCTACCGCGCGGGCGGCGAGGCGGCGGCGTCGGTGCCTGGCGCGCCACTGTTGGAGATCGGTACCTACTGCGGCAAGTCGTCGATCTGGCTGGGATCCGCCGCGGAACTGGTCGGCACGGTGCTGTTCACCGTGGATCATCACCGTGGTTCCGAGGAGAACCAGCCCGGATGGGAACACCACGAACCCGACCTGGTCGATCCGGCCGTCGGGAAGATCGACACGTTGGGCGTTTTTCGCCACACCATTGCCGACGCGGGGCTCGAAGCGAGCGTCATCGCGGTGGTCGGCGATTCAGCGGTGGTTGGGGCCCACTGGAATACCCCGCTCGCGTTGGTGTTCATCGACGGCGGGCACGGCGCAGTGCCCGCGCACACCGACTATGAGGTCTGGGCACCCAAGATCGCGCCCGGCGGCCTGCTGTGCATCCACGACGTCTTCGAGAACCCGGCCGACGGTGGGCGACCGCCTTTCGAGATCTATCGACGCGCCCTGGACTCGGACGCGTTCGCGGAAGTCTCCGCGGTGGGTTCCCTACGCGTCCTGCGCCGTAGCCGCGGTGAATGATTCCCCGGTGGAGTCCGTGGCGGGGCCCGGTGCTGCACGATCCGGATACACCGCGTTCAGCACGACCGAGTAGACGACGAGACGGCTGAAGATGAGCAGCCACGCGAGGAGCGCGAACACCGTACCGATCGTCCCGTAGGTGGCCGAGGACTGCGCGACCAGGCGCGGTACGGCGATCGCGCCGACCGCCTTGAGGATCTCGAACCCGACCGCCGCCAGCACCACGCCGGGCACGAGCGTTCTCGGGGCGGGCCGCCGCTCGTCGAGAAACCAGAACGTCCAACCGAACAGGGCCGCATCCACGGCGAGCCCCACGACGATGGCGAGCGGAGCGGTCCACCCCGGCAGCCAGTTCATCAGCGTGGAGATGGCCACCGATACGACCAGGATCAGCGCCGAACCGGCGAGCCACGGCAGCCCGAGCAGTCGGGCGCGGATGCCTTTCACCGTCATCCGCCGGGGCAGGTTCACCACGTAGCGCAGCGCGCCCACGATGGCAAGCCCGGACCAGGCGATCCCGATGAGCCCGATGATCGAGCCGGTGGTACCGCTGGACCGGGCCGATGTCAAGGTGGTTCGGAACGTCTTCGCGGCCTGGCCGGTCAGACCCAGGTTGTCGACCAGGTCATCGACGAGGTGGGGGTGAGATCCGGTGAGCAATCCGGTCACCGAGACGACGAGCAGTATCAGCGGGAACAACGAGACGAAGGTGACGAGCGTCATCGCGTTGGCGGCGTAGGTGCCGTTCAGGTCGGCGTTGCGTTCGTGGACGGCGATGGCGAGTCGGAGCCAGGCCCAGCGTTCGGTGACCGGGGCCTTCGGGTTCATCCAGATGGAGTGTCGTGCTCGGTCACCGCGGGCGGCCCGTCGAATCGGGCGGACTCAGACGTCACGCAGGAGCGACTCGACCGTCGTCAGCGTGGATTCGTCCGGACCGCGGTCATCGGCACCGGCCTCACGGGCACGCGCGAGCAGTTCGTCGGTGCCCCGATTCGAAACCAGACGGTCGCGTTCGGATGCAACTTCCGCCCGGTCGAGACGGTCGCCAAGACCGGTCCGAGTGCTGTTGTTCCCCAATCGTGGGGTGCGGCGCGCCGAAGCCATGTGACCACTATAGTGCAGATCCGATTCGGGGCCGGGAACGCCGGTCCGAATGGGTACGGCGGTCAGTCGCGGTCGGCGGCGGTGTCGGACGCGAGCTCCATCGGCACCGGCGGCAGCACCGAATCCGGGTCCGTGAACAGGCTCGACGCCCGCGTGGGGGCTCCCAGCGCGTCGGCCGCGAGCACCACCGCGGCCGCGGTGTAGGTGGACTGTTCGTCGGCGGGGAAATGGGTCAGATCCGGATAGACGGTGCCGGTCCAGTAGCGGCCGGAATCGGTCCGGAACTGCTGGGCCCAGGCGAACAGCTCGTGGGCCTGCTCGGAGCTGCCCTGGTGCTCCAGCGCGATCGCGCATTCGCACGTCTCGGCCACCGTCACCCAGGGGCGGTCCGAGACGCAACGGATGCCGCGGCCTTCCATGACGAAGGTGTCCCACCGCGCGTCGATGCGGGCGCGTGCCTCGGGACCGGTCAGCGCGCCGGTGAGCACCGGGTAGTACCAGTCCATCGCCCATCGGTGCTTCGGGGCGAATGCCTGGGGCTGATACCGGATGACGTCACCGAGCCGTGCGGTGGACAGTTCCCAGTCGGGGCGTTCGTGGCCGAGCAACTCGGCCAGGGCGATCGCGCAGCGCAAAGAATGGAAGATGCTGGACGAACCCGTGAGCAGGGCGAACGGCCACGGCGTCCCGTCCGCGTGGCGGGCCCAGAGGATCTCGCCGCGGGGGGTTTGCAGGTCGAGGACGAAATCGATGGCCCGTTCCACCATCGGCCACATGCCCTCTACATAGGCGCGGTCACCGAAAAGCAGCCAGTGGTGCCAGATCCCCACCGCAGGGTACGCACATACGTTCGCATCCAACTTGTCCTGCTCGACCCCGTCGGCGACGTAGTACTGGTGCCAGGCGCCGTCGTCACGCTGCTGTTCGGCCAGCCAGGCGTACGCGAGTTCCGCTTCGGCCCTGAAACCGGCGATGGCGAGGGCCATCGCGGCCTCGACGTGGTTCCAGGGATCGCAGTGGCCGCCGGGGAACCAGGGGATCATGCCCGAGGCGAGCTGCCAGTCGGCGATGGCGGCGCTGGTGGCGGCGACCTGTACGTCGGTGATGACCTCGTCGATGCGGGGTACCGGCGGCATCCGGGGGTCGTCGGTGAACCAGTGGTCGTCGTGTGATCCGGGTTCAGGCACCGATTACCTCCTGGTCGTCGCCGACGCGGTCGTCCGCGTCGTCACCGGGCCGGGGTCGCGCGGCCGGACGGAGCGGTTTTCGAGCGTACACGACGAGGCTCTTGCCGAGGACCGGGTTCAACGTGTGCTCGGTGATCCCGGTGAGCTTGGAGATCACCGGGGTTCCCGACAGGTCCCAGACCAGAAGTTGGTGATAGGCGCGGACCAGAGGGTGATCGTCGTTCGTAGGGCCCACTGCACACTTCAACCACCAGTACGGCGAGTGCAGCGCATGGGCCCGATGTCCGCCTCGGTACTCCAGGCCGGCGGCACGCATCCGCGCGCGAAGGGTCGCGGAGTCGTAGATCCGGACGTGGCCGCCTTCCACGAACGGGGCATGGTATTCATCCGAAAGTGCCCAGCAGATCTGCTCGGGAAACCATGACGGCACCGTGACAGCCATGATCCCGCCGGGGCGGAGTACCCGGGTGAGCTCGGCGAACGCGGCCGCATCGTCGGGGACATGCTCGAAGACCTCCGAGGCGATGATGCGGTCGAAGCTGTCATCCGCGAAGCCCAGGTTCGTCGCGTCACCGTTGACCGCTGCCGCCGAGGACTCGCCCGTCCCCTCGCCCTGGCGGTGCATCGCCCCCATGAGGCCGACCACTTCGCCGAGTTCGGTGAAGTCGTAGTCCAGTGCCACCACCCGCGCGCCGCGCCGGTACGCCTCGAACGCGTGACGGCCGGCGCCACAGCCCAGGTCCAGCAAACGGTCGCCGGGTTGCAATCCCAGCCGGTCGTAATCGACGGTCAGCACGTCGTGGCTCCGCTCCCGGTCCGGTGTTCGTCCAACAGTGCGTAGTACTGGCCCAGCGTGCGCTCGGCGGTGCGTTTCCAGCTCCACTGGTCGGCCACCCGCTGCCTGCCGGCGGCGCCGATCGACGCACGCAACTCGGGGTCGTCCAACACCCTTCGAAGCGCCGCGGTGAGTGCTTCGGCGTTGCCCGGTGGCACGGTGACCGCGGTCTCGCCGTCGTTGCCCACGACCTCGGGCAACGCCCCGCCGGTGGTCGCAACCACCGGGATCCCGCACGCCATCGCTTCGATGGCCGGCAACGAGAACCCTTCGTACAGCGACGGGACCACGGCGACCTGGCTCTCCGAGTACAGCTCGACGATCCGTTCGTCGGGCACCCCGGAGACCCAGGTGAGATGCGGCTCCAGACCGAGTTCGTCGATCTTGCGCGCGGTGGGCCCGCCGTCCTTCTTCCGGCCGATGATGGTGAGGTGCACGTCGTCGCGTTCGGTCCGGAGCTTCGCCACGGCGTCGAGCAGGAACGTCAGGCCTTTCATCGCCGAATCCGCGGAAGCGGTGGTGATCAGGTGGCCTGCCCGGCGCTCGACGCCGTCCATCGGACGGAACAGCTCCGGGTCCACCCCCACCGGGACCACGTGCATGCGCGACGGGTCCACATGGTGGTCGCGCACGATGTCCTTGAACGAGTTCGTGGACACCGTCATGACCCGGGGGATCCGACGGGCGACACGGGTCTGCATGCGGGTGAACGCATACCAGCGGCGCAGCGACAACCGCCGGTAGTGACCGTCGGTGTGGCTCAACTCCAGCCGCCGGTCCACGGTGATCGGATGGTGGATCGTGGCGATCAGCGGGAACGAGCGCTGGATGCCGAGCAGCCCGTAACCGAGCGTCTGGTTGTCGTGGACCAGATCGAACGCACCGACCCGTTTGCGCAGGTGGCTCCAGGCCCGCAGCGAGAACGCGAGGGGTTCGGGGAACGTGCCGTTGGAGAAGCTCATCAGCTCCGCGGCGTCGGCCCAGTCCTTGACCTCCCACAGCCCGGGCATCCGCATGGGGAAATGGTCGTTGTAGATGTCCAGGCTCGGCAGTTTCACCAGGCCGACGCGGGGATCGAGCACCGGGTAGGGCTGCCCGCCGAGGACTTCCACGTGATGTCCCGCGTCCGCGAGCGCCTTGGACAGATGGCGGATGTAGATCCCCTGACCACCCACGTGGGGTTTGCCCCGGTAGGACAACAGCGCGATCCGCAGGGGTCGCGATCGCGGGTCGGGGACACACATGGCGACGCAAGCCTTGTGACTGGTTGACCCTGCGGTCAAGTGGAGACCACTTCGGCGCCGGCGGCCGGGCCTCCTCCCGGCACCGGATCCCCCTGCGGGTCGCGGGGGTGGGGGGGGGGGCGGAGCGCCC
>CAZEAV010000084.1:0-8586 GCA_964510215.1 uncultured Iamiaceae bacterium | reverse complement strand
AGTCTCCTTCAGTCAGTACCGGATAACCCCGGCTCGGGCGGCCACCTGCTCGATGAATTCCCGGTCGAACCTGGCGCCAAAGGTGAACTGCCAGCCGGTCGCCAGTTCCTTCTTGCCCAGGAGGTTCCCCACCACACCGGACACGAGCCGGGCGGCGTTCAGGTGGTTGGTGAACGGGCTGGCCGCCGGGTTGAGACAGACGGCCGTGCGATTGCCGGGGCCGTCCCAGTAGACCGCGACCCGGCCCGGCTTGGTGTCGGTGGCCGGTAGGAACCGGGTGCGAACCTTCACAACGCGAGACTTGATCTGGCGGACTTCGGAGTCAGTGAGCATGGTGCTTCCTTTCAGGGTTGGGGATAGGCGGCCTAGCGGCCGTGGCACGCCCACGTGCGAGACGTGAGCGACCATGAGCGCTAGCCGAGGATCGCGCGGGCTCTCGTCACCAACTCCCCCGCTATCCTCTCCAGGGTCTCCCGCTTCGCGTCGCTGTCCCGAGAGTGCCCGGAGGTAACACGGCCGATGCTCGGGTCCTTGCCGAAGATGTGGGTCACGAGTACCCAGCCCTTCTCACTGCTCCAGTACTTCGCCGTGTAGCGAGACTGGCCGGGGTAACTGCTGTCCACGTCGACTAGGACCTGGAGGGAATACGGGTCAGCGGAGTTCACGCGGAGCGTGCGGCTCAGCGCGTAACTCTGGCGGGACGACCCTAGGTCGGTCATGGTCTCGTGCAGAATCTCGATGTCGTTGGTCATGGCGGTGCTTCCTTTCAGGTAGATGGAGGGCTGGGGGCTGTCAGCGGGCCGTGCAGTAGTCGCGGCAGGGCTCACCGGGCTCGGCGTTGCACTCGTCGCACGCCTGGTCCTGCGGGTCACGAAGGAGGATGGCCAGCAGCGCGTCCTCACGGGTGCTCCAGTCGTCCAGCGCCTCGTTGTACGCGGTCAGAGCGGCGGCCTTCTCAGAGCCTCGGGCCTGGTGGAGCGCCCAGGCGGCCTCCTGGCACTTCCGGTCGGCCTGCGCGTACTTGCGGATCATCTTGCGGGCCTCGCTGTAGTCCATCGTCTCGGTCCTTTCGGTTGGCTGGTCGCTTGCTTGATAACCCAAGTCTAGGTGCCACTGGAGGTAATGTCAAGTCAAAATTATAATAATTTTTGCTTGACTTTCAGGTCTGCCGGACCTAGACTTGAGTTATCAGCAAGCGACCAACCCACCCGTCCAAGCAAGTGACCGAGGAGGTCTCCATGTCCACCAAGTACATCAGCGTCATCACCAGCAGGCCCCGCGAGGTGAAGGCGTACCTGTACTCCTACGCCACCATCCGCAAGGAGTGGTTGTCCGATACCTCCGGCCGTTCCGGCCTACTGATCGCCGTGGAGGTCTCCGATGAGGACCGCGTGCAGTTTCTGGCCGACTACCAGGCCGACCGGCTGCTCTCGGGGATGCACGGCGCCAAGGTGCACGACACCTGGACCGACGCCGAGGCCCACCTGCTGACCCTGATCTGAGCCAGGGTCACCGACCACTCACCAGCAACCAACCAAGGAGGACACGATGGGTTACTACCACGTCAGCAAGGGACTTAAAGGCCACGGAATCGTCCGGGTCAGCCCCTCCACCAAACGACGCCTGGAAGCGGCCGGGTTCCGGCTCGTCCCGGCGTCAAGGATGAGGAGAGTTTGATGGCCAACTTCACCAGCGGGGAGTTCCGGAAGTTCCGTGAGCACCAGCAGTTCTACCGGGACCTGCGCAAGGCGTACGGCTACGAGCCGGGCGACGGCGAGCCGTTGACCCTGGAGGAGATGATGGCCGGGGAGCGGCGCAACGCCGAGCGGGCCATCCAGGAGGTCATCGACCGGTGGTCCGGCACCGAGATGGCGCCCGACCCGGCCCGGGAGTGGTTCTCCCGTAACCCCGTCCACGACCGGGACCTGCCCGCGTTCGCGGTGCATACGATCCTCGCGCGGTGCTGGACACCGGACGCGGCGGAGGACCTGCTGACGATGGCCTGGGTGTACCCCGAGTGGCCGCAGCAGGGCGGTGATCGGCTATGGGTAGAGGCGTTCCGGCAAGTGGCCGACTCCACCGGAGTCTCCACTATCTGCGACAGCGAGGATGAGCACGGCGGCTGCGAGTTCGACCTACCGGGCCGCCCGGTGACCATCTACCGGGGGTGCTTTGCCTGGCAGGCCAGCGTCCGGCGGATGTCCTGGACCACTGACCGCGACCGGGCCGAATGGTTCGCCGAGCGTGGCGACATGTCCGGGCAGAACCGGCCGCGCCGGGTGTACCGGGCCGAGGTGCCCCGGCGCGCCATCCTCGGGCACTTCACCGGCCGGGGTGAGAGCGAGGTCGTGGTGGACCTGGCCGGGCTCTGCGGAGTGCACGTGATGCCGCGATGACCGAGGACGTGATGGCCCAGATACACCGGCTGGAAGCCGACCTCACCCGGCAGGAACTGCACGAGGGAGGGTACGACTTCACGCTGTTCGAGGACGACCCGATTGCGCAGAGCCCGGCAGATCACCTGGCCTACCTGCAACGGATCGAGGCTCTGAACCGGGGACTACGAGAGGGCGGCTAGCCCCGCTTGATAACGCCGGTGTAGCCAGCGCGTTGGCTGCATCGGCTTCAAGCCGTGAGCCGTACGTCTCCTTGGTGCCGTAGCGGTAGATCACCGAGAAGGTCGCGGCGGACGCTGTAAGGCCGCCGGAAGTTGCCGCCGACCGGACCTGTGGCCGTGTCGCGTTGGTCGGGCTGTAGGTGCGTCGTTGCTGTGCGGCCTTGCGCTTGTTGCAGTTGCATCCCATAGCGGGGTACCTCCGTCGTTGTCGCTGTCGTCGTAATCGTCGGCCGGGCGGCTCACCGGGTGAGCCCTAGCGTCCGCGCCATAGCCTGCACCTTAGTCCGCTGCACCCGCTGGGCGTACGCTCGCGCCTGGTCGGCCACCTGGGCGTCGGCTTGCTTCTGGTGGTTGATGAGTCGCTTGAGGTAGCGCAGGTCGTCCGAGGAGAACGAGCCGGGCAGCCCCGGCCGGATCACCTTGGACGGCGCCAGCATCCCGGACGCCACGAGCGAGTGGACGTTGCCGGATGCGATGAGCCCGTGCGGGCGTGGCACCGGGAAGCCGGGCACGTTGACCGCCAGCGCAGCCATCAGTTCCAGCGACCCGCCGACCGCCCGCCAGTCGCCGGACAGCGGGCTGGCCCGAAGCGTCCGCACCTGGTCGTCGTTGGCCCGAGGTGAGACCGTACCGGCCAGCCAGATGCCGTAGTCGTCCTCGCCCACCGACACGTACGCGACCCCGGCACCGGTGTTCTCATAGTGCGCCATCGTCCGGGCGGCCGAGAGGGTCTGGTCCGCGTGCAGGGTGTCCATCGTGATCGTGCCGACCGGGACCTGCACTCCCTCGGCAGTCTGCATCGCGCCGGTCATGAAGTACGCGTACCCCGAGGCGGAGTGCGGCGGCTGGACACACCGGTCCTTGTAGGCAGTGTGGCAGGTGCCCCACGTGGCGAGGTGGCCGTACACGCGGCCGTCATCGGTCACCGTCAGCGGTGTCGGGCCGGACAGGTGCGGGTTGTCGAACCATTCAGCAGGCGGCGCCGGTGTCGACCCGGCCAGCAGCACCACCCCGTCGTCGGCGGCCGGTGGTGCGCCCTCGGGGCTCATGCCTCCGGTGCCGTCCGGCAGGGTTACCCCGTCGTCCAGCGCGATCTTGGCGGCCGCGAACGCCGGGATGGCGACGATGGTGGCTGCTCGCACCCGGGCCGACGTCGTAACCATCACCTCGTCGTCGGAGTTGATCTTGGCGACGGTGACTCGGCCGTCGGAGTCGACCTCGCGCTCGTCCTCCTGCGGCTCGGCGTCCTCCTCGGCGTCCTCGAAGATGGACTCCATCATCGCGTCCATCTCGTCCACGACTTCCTTGGCCAGCCGAATCTCGAACGACACGTCGTCCAGGTCCATCGACACTCCGACGGTGTAGCCGGAGTCCACCTGCCGGGCGGCCTCGCGGCCAATCTCCGAGCCCATGTCGAAGGTGCCGGTGGCCCAGATGTCGGAGCCTTTGCGGGTGATCGTCTCGATGGCGCCGACAACCTGGGCACCGCCGTGCATCCCGACGTCCTGCGGCGCGTACCGCAGCGGGATCGACAGGTCGTCGTCCTCCCACCGAAGCGCGTTGCGCTCGATGAGGCGGCCGTCGCCGGTAATCACGTTCTCCTGGCCGATCACGCCGGACCAGGTAACCGGGCTCGGTCCGTTAGCGCCCTCAGAGCCGGACTCTGGGCCGTTCTCACCTTGGCCGGTGGTATCGGCCGGGGCCTGGTCGTCCGCAGCCTTAGGCGTGGTCTCGTCGGGATCGGTCTTGGCGTACGCCCGAGGCGGCAGGGTGATCGCCCGGTACTGCATCAGGGCAGCAGTGGCGGCAGAGCGGTGAGTGCGTGAGCGGGGCATGGCGAGGTGTCCTTCCGGTGCCCGGCCCACCAGCCAGCGGCGCGCGTTACGTGGTCTCGGGTCTCAGGGTAGCAGCCAAGCCGCTACACAAGCGGTCTACGAACCGTCGGTGACCTTGCGCCAGCCGTCCGGGTAGACCGCCGGGGACCACGTGTTGCCGTCAATCAGCGACTCGAATACGGCGCCTTGGAAGGTCACCCGGTCGCCGGTGTTGTAGGCGTCGGTCGCGCCAGTGGGCTGGACCCATTCCGGGGGAGGCGCCGGGGTCCCGTCACCCGGGTCTGGGTCGACCGGCACCTCGCGCCAGTTGGTCGGCGGCTCCCAGACGTTAGACGGAGTAAGCGAGGTGTAGGTCTTGCCGTCGTAGGTGACGGTGGCGCCCTGGGGATAGGCGTCATAGGCGCCGTGCGGCTGGCGCCACGGGTCACCGTCGGCAATACCCTCGGCGGCGAGCACGGACCGGATGATGGCGTCGACCGAGACGGGCGCTCGCTCGATGGTGTTGCGGCGCATCTGCTCAGCCTGGGCAGAACGAAGAACGGTCATCAGCGCGTCGTCGGCCAGCGCCGTGTAGTCGACGTCGGGTGCGGGCTCGGTCGGGTCAGCCACGGGGTCAGTCCTTTCGGTCAGCACCGATGATGGTGCAGCGGCAGTTCGCAGTCTCGGACACCGGAGCGCCGGGATCACCGGGGTGCTGCATTGAGAACCCGCCGACGGTGAACTCGGCGTCAACCTTCACCACCTGGCCGTCAGCCGCAGCGTGGTCGGGGCGAGTCCTCTGGTCGTGAGTAGCAACCCACTTCTTGTGAGTCCAGCCCTCAGTGATAAGTGCCTGACGGGCGCCGAAGTTGGCGACTCCGGTGGCTTCCGTGCGGGCAATAAGTCTCGCTCGTATGCCCCACACGGTCTCGGCGGCATCTAGCCGCTGGGTCGCCAGGGAGGAGTCCTGCTGCAAGGCGTTGACCCGAGGGTCGTTCAGCCGGGCATACTCACGAGCCGGTGACCCCGGGGCACCTATCGCATCGAGAATCGAGTCAATCTCGCCGGTGGCGGCGGCTTTCTGGTCCTCCCAGTAGGAGGCGTCCAGGTCCCAGTCCAGGACAGCGGCGATCCGGCGCGCGGTCTGCTGGGTCGACCACCCGAGGGACACCGCTTTCACCAGGGTCGTCCGCACCAGGTCGAACGACTCCTCGTAGACCGTGACCCCGGCGTACGTGCCCTGCACCAGCCGGTCGCGGACCTTGCCCAGATACGCCTGCATCGCCGCGAGGGCGGCAGAGTCCATCACCTCGTCGTTAGCCGTGTAGGCGCTGTAGATGCGCTGGAACTCCTGCTCGATCCCCACCAGCACCGAGGCGTCGACTTCCGACGTCCACCGCCCGGCCTGAGCCCCGAGGGAAGGCAGGTCTCCGTCGGGCAGCGGGTCAGCGCTCGCGATCAGCGCTGGTCGGTCGTGCAGTGCTGTCAGCGTGGCTCGCTTGACGTCCGCGATATACGACTTGAGGGCACGTTCGACCACCGTGAGTATGGACTCCTCGGTGAGGTCCCGGAGGGTCCGTGACGCCTCGGCGGTGACGTGGTGCTGGGAGGAGGCGGCGGCGGTCACAGCGACCGCCCCGTATTGCTCTCCTGGCCGTTCACGGGCACGGGCGGTATATCTACCGGGGTCGGCGTTGTTAGGCCGCGAGCGTGAGCCTCAGCGGGCTCGTAGCCCTCGGCCAGCGGCAACGGGATACCGAGGAACCGCTCGAACCGGTACTGCAACTCGGAGAACGAATGAGCCGTGCCGGTCACCAGCAGGTCCCGCACGTAGGAGTCGACCATCTGCTCGGTCTGCCGCGAAGTGACCCCGCAGCAGCCGTGCGTGTCCAGCATCGCCGGGATCACGTCCCACGCGCCGTGCAGCCCCTTGTCAATGTCCTTAGCGGTCGGGCGGATCACAGTGTGCATCCGGTACCACGGCACCGAGGATGCCACCTTGACCCGGTTGCGGTTGCCGCCGTTGCGGGCGAGCATCTTGCCCACCTTCTCCAGGGCTTTGACCACCAGCACGTCGCAGACTGCCAACAGTGCCGGTGCGGCGGCCAACGCGAGGGTGCCGCCGACGAACGACCCGCACACCGGGCATGGTGTCAAGTCGTCGCCGGGGTCACGGTAGTCGGGCTCGGTCATAGGTCGACCCCCTGGTGCGTAAGGTTGATCGTCCGGCGCAGAGTGGCCACCGGGTCAGGGCGGTACTCGTCCACGACGGCAGAGGCGGCCTGGGCCGACGCTGGCTCTGACGGAGTGTCAGACGGTGAGGACGACGTAGGCGGGCCTTGGTTCTCCTCCGAGGTGTCGGTGTTGGTCTCGGCCTCCGGCCCGGCGGTAGCCTCCTGCTCCGGTTCGGCCGCAACCTGCGGGTTCGGCGGCACCTCGGTTCCTTCGGCCATCGCCCGCACCTGCTTGAGCAGGACGTCCAGCCCCGGTGCCTGGGCCAGCGACGGCGCGGCCTTCACCATGTCAATCACGGTCTGGGTCACCTGGTCGAACTCGATGGTTCCCACCGGTGCGTCGGCGTCATCGAAGCCGGTGGCGGTGCGCAGAGCCTCGTCCGAGATAGCCCCGACGGCGTGCAGGTCCTTAGCGTTGCTGGACCGGTCGGGCCGCATAATCATGTGCTCGACGTCGAACCAGATCACGTAGTCCTCGTAGTCGGCATGGCCTTGTTGCATAAGGACCGGCCAGAGGAACTGCGTTGTCAGCGCGTCGCAGATCAGCGCCAGCGGCGGCGCTAGGTGAGTCATCACCACGTCCTCGCGCACTAGCCACGCGCCCCAGTGGTTCATGCCCGCAGCGCCCAGCAGCAACTCGGGCGGGCAGTCCTGGGACAGCGCGAGGCGGCGTATGGCTTCCTCGCGGAGGTTCCTAGCCTCGGCATCCAGGGCGCCGGAGAACGACAGGTACTTGAACTTCTCGGCGGCGTCGTCGGGCACGGTGACCACCAGCGGTGCCACGGCCGACGCGGACGAGCGGTCTCCGATGGGCGCGATCATCGCGTCGATCAGCATGTCCGCGAACGGGCTCGCAGTCTCCTCGACACTCTGCCCGGCCTGCTGCATCTGGGCTCGCAGAGCAGCGTCGACCGACTGCGGCACCAGTAGAACACCGGCGCCTGCGAGGCGGCTGTCCACCTGGGCCGACACGTGCATCGTCAGGCCGACCAACTCCCGCAGGATCGGCAGGCACGCGCGGGTCGCGGAGTCTGACTCCCACCAATAACGCGGGTGGGCGTGCCAGATACGGATCAGGAACACGCGGTCGATGTCGTACACGGAGAACTGTTTGCGGCCGGGACGCTGGACGGTCACGTTGCCCTCGTGGTCGAAGTTAATCTCCTGGGTTGAGTGAACCTCCCAGCGGATCGTCGCCAGGTCCACGTCGTCCAGCCCCGGGCCGAGCGGGGATATGCCGTCGATGAAGTCCTCCGCGCCCGAGGGGCTGGGCGTCGGTGCCTCGGTGAAGTCGTCGTCCAGCAGTTCCTCCGGGACCCCGAGCAGATAGCCGTCACCGGACACCAGCAGGTTCATGCCCTGACGCTCGACCCGCTTGGCGAACTCGAACGGCGAGCGGGCCATAGACGTGAACACCTCGACGGCCGGGCCACTCTCCACGACCTCCGGCTGTTGCGTCGGGTCGTCGGGCACCCGGCCGACGTAGAACTTGGCCTGCCCGAGACGCCCCGCGAGGGTGTTGACCAGGAAGTGCTCCTCGCCCACCAGGTCGTACATGTCCCAGGCGTCGGCCTGCCAGTCGTCTCTCTGTGACTTGCCCAGACGCTTGACCGTAGCCGTGGTGAGCCGGGTAGCGGCCGAAGTCAACGGGCGCGGGGTCAGCCGGGCTCGTTCCTCCGGCGTTAGTTCTCCGGCCGGGTTGTCCGGGTTGAACTCTGTCGTGGTCGCCACGGTGTCCCCTAGTCGTCCAGGCGGCTATGGATGTGAGCCGCGATGTAGTTGAGTGTGAAGGACGCGGCAACGATCCGCCAAACGATGAGCAGGGCCCCGCCCACCGTCCAGGCTACCGTGAGCGAGAGGACGGCCAGGACGCCAAGCCAGAAGCCCACGCAGAACGGGCACGTCAAGCCGTCGTATAGCA
>CAZEAV010000083.1:0-8593 GCA_964510215.1 uncultured Iamiaceae bacterium | reverse complement strand
ACATGCCGTGCACCCCGGCCCCCGGAGGGGTGGCCGCAGAACACAGTGCGACGCCGGGAATGCCGGTGGCATAGGGATCGAGTCCGGCTCTCGGGCGGAACAGCAACTGGGCGAAGTCGTTCGCGCCGGTGCCGATGTCGCCTCCGACGTAGTTCGCGTTCGCCGCGGCAAGGTCCGCGGGCCCATGGGAGACCGTGGCGACGATCCGGTCACGCACGCCGGGGGCGAACCGTTCGATCTGGGCGACGATCGCCTCGGTGGCGTCGCCGTCGTAGCCGTGGGGCACGTGCGCGTAGGCCCACACCGGGTGCACGTCGCCGACCGACCGGGACGGATCGGCCAGATACTGCTGACCGACCAGTACGAAGGGGCGCCGGGGCATGCGGCCGGCCGCGACGTCCCCTTCGGCCACGGCGATCTCCTCAAGCGTGCCGCCCAGGTGCAGGGTGCCCGCCCGACGGGCGGGCTGCGCACTCCAGGGGATGCCACCCTCGACCGCGAGGTCGACCTTGAACGCGCCCGGGCCGTGGCGGAACCGTGCAT
This sequence comes from uncultured Iamiaceae bacterium, assembly GCA_964510215.1. Classification (GTDB taxonomy): domain Bacteria; phylum Actinomycetota; class Acidimicrobiia; order Acidimicrobiales; family Iamiaceae; genus JAFDWI01. The sequence goes on along the minus strand of CAZEAV010000083.1, from coordinate 8,050 downwards.
AGGCCCGACGCACCCGTGCCGGCAGCCGGTCCCCGGCGAGTTCGACCATGGCACCTGGGGTGACGTCGCAGACTCGCACGCGGGCATCGTCGGTCTCGGCGAGCGTTCGGACCCGGTGATCGGTGACGACCTCTCCGCCCAGGGATTCCAGGACGCCGATCAGTGCGTCGGTGATGGCCTGGGATCCCCCGCGGGCGACCGGCCAGCCGTGCCGGTGGCCCACCGCGACGATCGCGACACCGACCGCGGCGCTGGCCAGGGTGTCCAGCGGGCGGAACGCGTGCGCGGCGGCCCCGGCGAACAGCGCCTGGGCCCGAACCGAGCCGAGCGAGCGGGCCAGCCAGGTCGCGCGCGGCATGGCCGACAGACCGAATCGGGCGAGCAAAAGCGGATGACGGGGAACGTGGAGAATGGGCCCCAGGAGCTCCGGTGCGAGGTCGTCGATCCGGGCGGCGAGTGGCCCGAAGCCACGCCGCCAGGCCTTGCCGTCGGCCCCCAGGGACGCGACGGTGCGTTCCAGGGATCGGTGCAGCTCCACCGCGTCGCCCCCGTCGAGCGGATGCACCAGGTCGATGTCCGGCTGGCACCAGGCCAACCCGTGGTCCGCGAGCGGCAACGTGGCGAGGAACGGCGACGCCACGCCGAAGGGATGAAAACCCGAGCAGATGTCGTGAACCACGCCCGGAACCGTGAGCTCGGCACTCCGGGCGCCGCCGCCGGGGGTCGCCGCCGCCTCGTACACCCGCACCGACATGCCGGCCTGGGCGAGGGCGATCGCCGCGGCGAGACCGTTCGGCCCGGAGCCGACGACCACCGCGTCGGTGCGGTCGCTCACGACGCGCCGCCCACCCGGGCCGTCACCGCGCACCTCGGTCGCTGCATCCCCGAACCGTAGTGGCCGAGTCGCCCGAGTGGTCGCCGAAGCGGCACCCCACGCCGGAGCGAACGGTCGGCGTGCAGGTGCCGCGACGGCATTGGATGGGCCCGGCCCGGACCGGGAAGGGAGGGTGCGGTCCGGGCCGGGTGCCCATCATCAGGGTCGGCCGGCGGGCGACCGGCCGACCCCGGATCTGACCGGCCCCGACTCAGCCGATGCGATCGCGGGCTCCGTCGATCTTGTCGGAGACCCAGTCCTTGGCCTTGCCGATCTTTTCCTTGGCGTCACCGGCTGCCCGGTCTGTCTTGCCGTCACGCTCGAGGTCGTCGTCGCCGATGAGATCACCGACCGCTTCCTTGGCGTGGCCTTTGGCTTTGTCCGTCTTCCCGCTCATGGGAGATTCCTTTCGTCGAGACGATGAAGCATCAGGGGAGGTCTCCGGGTCGTGGTCAGGTGAATACGCTGACGCCACCAGGGCCGACCAGCAATCCGACGACGATGAGGGCGATACCCAGCGCGACCTGCCGGCGCACGAGGGTCACGATGCCGGCGATCACGAGGATCACCGCCAGTACCCAGAGAACGAACTCCATTGCCTACCTACCTTGTGAGTGGTGTCGGGATGCGTTCCCGGCACGGCCAAGCAAACCACCGCATACGGCGGATTCGCTACACCCCCAGGGGTGATATTCATCGGTCGTCCAAGTCGCTACATTCGAGTCCATGGCTTCGCCGCCGCGACCCGTTTCCGTCGCCCTGATCGACGACTACGACATCGTCGTGGTGGGCGTCGCCCACATGTTCGACCGCTACCGCGATCGGGTCGAGGTGCGGGAGCTCGATGCGCAGACCAAGCTCGCCAGCCCGGTCGACGTGGCGCTCTATGACGCATTCGCCCAACCCGACACCAACCACGACGACTTCGCCCGTCTCGTGCAGGGAGCGAAAGCATCTGCCGTGGCGGTCTACACGTGGAACTTCCACCCCCGCCTCGTCGAGGACGCGCTGGCGAACGGGGCGTCGGGGTATCTGTCGAAGGCGCTCCCTGCCCGTGGGCTCGTCGAAGCCGTCGAGGCGATCCACGCCGGCGAGGTCGTGGTGTCCGACGCCCCCCGATCCGGCCGACTCACCGTCGGACTCGACTGGCCGGGCCGCGCCGAAGGATTGAGCGAGCGCGAAGCCGAGGTGCTCGCCCTCATCGTGCAGGGTCACTCCAACCAGGAGATCAGCGCGCAGGTGTTCCTCTCGATCAACTCGATCAAGACCTACATCCGCTCCGCGTACCGCAAGATCGGCGTCACCAACCGGGTGGAAGCGGTGCTGTGGGGGATCGACCACGGCTTCAGTCCCGACCGGCACCGCATAGAGGAGTGGTTCCCCGACCCGCTCGTCGACGCCGAGGTCCTCGACACCCCCGTGTGAAGGGGCACGGGTGTGGCGCGGGCCCCACGAACGGTGGGCGGACCGGCGCCGCCGGGCGTTGCGCTCAGCGGGTCGATGGAGAATCGAGGTGCAAAGCGTCGTTGAAGCGCACGAGCCGCCAACCCCGTGAGGAGAGAACCCACTCGGTGAGCGACGTGTTCTGCGTGGCGTGGGTGTAGGGCGCCACTTGTCGCAGGGGCGCATCACCGAGCGCGACGAAACTCGCCCCGACGGTGCCGCCGTGGGCGACCACCACGATCCGCTCCCCCGCGTGTTCGTCGGCCAGCTCGGTGAGCTTGGTGCCGACCCGGTTGACCATCTCCGACCAGGTCTCGGCACCGGGAAGCCAGCGCCGGAACGGGTCGTCAGGGTCGCCGGGGCGTGGGTAGCGCTCGAACACGTCGGTCCAGGCCATACCTTCCACGTCGCCCGGGTGCAGCTCGCACAGCTCGCACGTGCTGGTGCGCTCGGAGGTCCCGAGTCCGGCGCCGATGATCTCGGCGGTCTCGATCGCCCGCGGCAGGATGCTCGTGTAGGTGAGCGCCGCGTCGCGCAACTCACCTGACGCTTCCAGCCGCTCACGCAACGCCGCGGCCTGCCGACGACCGAGGTCGCTCAGCCCTTTGCAGGTGTCATGACCGGCCACGAACCCGTCCGTCTGGGCAACCGATTCGCCGTGGCGGACGAACACGAAACGGGTCGATGGTGTGGCCATGTCCCCAGGATGCCACGCCGACCGACGCGTCGGCGCCTGCCGCCGTCGTGGCCGCGGCCAGGATGCGGCGTTCCCAGCAGCGACCCGGCTCTTTCATCGTGGCGGGCCTATGCGGGCTCCGCGCCCATCGTGCCGGTGGCGGGAACCCCTTCGGTGCGCAGGTAACGAAGCTGCACCGTGCCCGCAGGCGTGGACACGGCCGGCTCGGCGAGCGTCACGTTCGAGGGCGCGACGCCGTCCTGGAACACCCGCTTCCCGTTGCCGAGCACGATCGGGTACACCCACAGGGTCAACTCGTCGAACAGTCCGTCGGAGACGAGCGTCTGGACGAAATCGAGGCTGCCGATGACGTGGGTGTGCTCATGGCGTTTCCGCAGCGTGTCGATCTCGGCCGCGAGGTCGCTCCCCAGCAGCGTGGAGTTGGCCCACTCCAGGGTCGGGGTGCCACGCGACGCCACGTACTTGGGGATCCGGTTGAACAAGTCCGCGATGGCACCCTCGGGCCCTTCGGTGTGCTGGTTCGGCCAGTAGGCGGCGAAGATGTCGTAGGTCCGGCGGCCGAGCAGCAGCGCGTCGAGGTGCTCCATGCCGGCCGCGATCTGTTCGCCGGCCATCTCGTCGAACAGTGGCGCCTGCCAACCCCCGAAAGCGAAACCGCCCTCGGGGTCTTCCTCTGGCGCGCCCGGGGCCTGGGCGACCCCGTCGAGGGTCGTGAACTCGTCGATGTGGATGATGCCCATTGGTCGGACCTCCTGGTCTGGCGACGGTCGGTTCGACGGGTTAGACGACAGCGACCCTCGGATCTCATCGCACCGCTCGGGCCGACCTTTCCCTGTTTCCGGAGCGGTCTGGCGCTGAACGTGGGCCACCAATCCAGGGAGAGGATGCGCCGATAGGCGCATCCGACCAATGAGCACAATGGCATTTTCTCCAAGCGGAGCTTGGAGAATCACAACCGTCAGCCGGACGAGATGTGACCTGTCCGCGCAGCCGGTAAGAGGCGAATACCCGCGAGCACGGCCAGTGTGCCCGTTGTCGCTTCGCGATGCGAGAGACAGCCGTCAAGGTCGCCGGCGGTCGAGGCGCAGGCCGCTTTCGTCCCGGGTCACCTCCATGGCGAAGTCGAACCGGTCGACGTCGGTGGCGAACGCGATGTCACCCGGGTCGACGTGGCCGTCACCCAGTGCGAGGGTGCGGGTGGCCTCGTCGGTCGTCGCGACCGCCCTGGCCACTGTGGCGGCGTCGGGACGCTCGCCCCGGCGCAGGGCGTCGAGGTAGGTCGCCGTGAGCCGGTCATCGGTGCCCGGCCGGTCGTCCCGGTCGGCGAACCAGCCCGTGATCACGTAAGTGGGAGGGCCGAGACCGGATGTGGCGACAGTGGCCGCTGTGGCCGACGCGCACACGAGGTTGCCCACCCAGAGACGGGTGGCACTGCGGGCGGCCACGGCACCACGGGTGCCGGCCGAGGTGCGCTGTACCACGAGGCGACCGTCCAGATCGGCAGCGGCGGCCTGCACCGGCGAGTTCGGCAGCTCGAAGCCGTCGGGCATCAGGCCGTGGTCCTCCCCCATCGCGACACTGCCCGGGTGCGCCGCCTTGAACGCGAGCGCCTCGTCCACGCCGGCAACCAGGTAGATGGCCCGCGCCCCGGCCGAGAACGCGGCGGCCGCCGTGGTGAACGCCCGGATCACGTCCACGGCCACGACGGCGCCGTCCACCTCGGCGACCTCGTCGCTGCGCAAATGCGACCCTGACCGGCCTGCTTCGTCGACAGATTGCATTGCACCAGCCTTCCACGACCGATCCCTTCGGCCGAGCGCGCATCGACCGATGGAGTCGAGGCGCAGTCTTTGAACGGTTGACCCGGTCATTCGGGGGTGAACCGTGCAAAGTCGCGTTGGGCGGTGGGCCGTGTCCGGAGAATGCGGCGCGGGCCGGGCGCCGCGCTCTGCCAAGATCGCGGCCATGGCGATGGACGCCGATCCACTGCGGCGTGACCCGCTCCCGCTGCGAGGCCGCACGGTGGTGGTCACCGGCGTCTCCCGTCGCGCCGGCATCGGGTACGCGACGGCGTGCCGGCTGGCGGCGTGGGGTGCGCAGGTCTGCTGCCACCACTTTGCCACGCACGACGCCGAACAGCCCTGGGGTGCCGACGACATCGACGCCGTGCTCGACGGCGTACGGGCCCACCTGGTCGGCAACGCCCGGGTCGCCGACATCCCTGCCGACCTCGCCGAACCCGAGGGTCCGCAACGTGTGATCGATACCGCCATCGACGCGTTCGGGCACGTCGACGCGCTCGTGGCGAATCAGGCCCTCAGCGGCTCGGACGGCTCCCTGGACGAGATCTCGGCGCCCGACCTCGACGCACACTGGGCCGTAGACGCCCGCGCCTCGCTCCTGTTGGCCCAGGCGCTCGCGGCCCGGCACGACCCACAACGTCCGGGTGGTGCGATCGTGCTCGTCACCTCGGGCCAGGGGCGCGGGCCGATGCCCGGAGAGGTCGCGTACGCGACGGCCAAGGCGGCGATCGCCGGGATCACCCCGACGCTCGCCGACGCGCTGGCCGACCAGGGCATCCGGGTCAACACGGTCAACCCCGGGCCGGTCGACACCGGCTGGTTCACCCCGGAGTTGCGGCGCGACCTCGAGCCGCGCTTCCCGTTGGGTCGCATCGGCGAACCCGACGACCCGGCCCGTCTCGTCGCCTGGCTCCTCAGCGACGAAGCGGCCTGGATCACCGGCCAGGTCATCGAATCCGAAGGCGGCTTCCGCCGTTGACCGCACACTCGGCGAGATGCAGGCGCCGGCCCGCGCGCCCGCGCGGCGGCACTCAAGGCCCGTCGAGCGCGGCAGCGAGGCCGCGTCGGGCGATGGCGAGCCGTTCGGGGGTGACGTACTCGCCCTGCAGGTAGGCGACGCCCAACGCGATCGCCCAGGCCCGGGCCCGGGTCCAGGTGGCGTCATCGATGGGTCGGTCGGCACCGGCGACGGCGCGGAACTCCCCGCGGGCTCGAAGATCGTCGCCGAACAGCGACCAGGCCACCGCCAAGTCGGTCGCCCGGTCGCCGTAGGTGAGGTCGCCGAAATCGATCGCGGCACGCAATGTGCCGTCACGCACGATCAGGTTGCCCAGGTGCAGGTCGCCGTGCAGCCACAAGGGTGGCCCGGCGTCGGACTCGGCGGCAGCCAGCGCGGCGAACGTCTCCTCGACCTCCGCGCGCTCGACCCCGTTGCCGAGCGAGCGGCCGAGCACCGCGACCCGGTCGAGGTTCTCGGACAGGATCGGCACCCGGTCGGCTACCGGGCCTCCCCGCCAGAGATTGTCGGGCGCGCCCGCGGGCGCGGGTCGGGGCAGCGCCGCGCAGAACCGGCCCAGCCTCTGGGCCGCGTCAACCGGATCATCGGGCGGCGTGTGCGCGGCGACATCGCCGTGGTGCCAGGCCAGGATCGCCCAGTCCCACGGGTAACCACAGGCCGCATGCCCGCTGCGCAGATGTGGTGACGCGTCCAGGCCACCCGAGGCAAAGTCGGGGGCCCCGTCGAGCATGGTGGGCAGCCAGATGCGCTCGTGTTCGATCAGGAATGCGCCGGCGATCCGCTGGGGGATCCGCAGAGCCAGATCGTCGCCGAGGCGGAACACGGCGTTGTCCCAACCGCGGTCCGCCCGACGGATCTCCAGCGCGGCCAGATCAGGATGCTGGTCGACAAGCAGATCGTGAACCAACGTCTCGGTCACGTCGACGGTGAGGACGGCATCCATCCGGCCGAGTCTTGCTCAACCTTCCACCAACACCACGTCGACCCCCAGGAATCGGTACGTCGGCAGCGCCCGACGGTCGCGGGTGATCAGTGCCCGCCCATCGACTCGGGCGGCCTCACCGACCAGTGCGTCGTAGAGGGCGCTGCCCCGCAGGCCGTGGGTGCCGAGTCGGTCGAAGAGCGCCGCCCGTGCCTCGACAGGCAACCAGCACGGCGCACCGAACGCGGCCTTCAGGCCGGCGATCGCATCGGCCGGTGCCACCTGGGCGACCCCCGGCAGGCGCGTCAGGACCGCGAAGGATTCGAATGCGGCGTGACCCGCCAGGACCGCGGCCTTGCCGCCGAGGAAATCGACACACGACTCGTGGGCCGCGTGGCCCGCGTCCAGGTACGCCACCGCGACACTGGTGTCAACGGCGTAGCGAACCGACGGCCCCTCAGCGCTGATGGGCATCGCGCAGGTGTTGCACGTCGAGGTCGGTGGTGCCCGCGTCGTCGACCGCCGGGAAATACGGGCGACCGTCGTCGGCGAACGCCAGCCGCCGCTCCACTGGCCCCGACCGGGTGATGCGGATGCTGTCGCCTTCGACGGTGAGCGCGAGATCGACACCGGGCGTCAGGTCGAGTTCGTCGCGCGCCGCCTTGGGCACCACGATCCGACCCGCCTTGTCGATCGATACCATCATGGGCGCCAGTCTACCATTCAGGCCGAGAGCGGTGCTGATCACCCTCGGGGATCTGCCGGAAACCCCCACGGGCGTACGACCGGGCGCTGGGTACGCTCGGCGCCATGCACGTTCCCGACCCGAATGCCCTCGGCGACGAGGCCGCACGTGCCCTGGTCGCCGAGGTTCAAAGCGCCTGGCTCGTCACCAACGGGACCGATGGCGGGCCGCCCGGCGCGACGCTGTTGCCGATCCTGTGGCGCGGCGACACGGTCGTGGCCCACTGCGCGAAGGCGAATCCCCACTGGCGCATGATCACGGACGACTCGCCGGGACTGTTCGTCGTGACCGGACCCGAGGCGTACATCTCGCCGTCGTGGTATCCCTCCGCGCACGACGATGGCCGGGCCGTTCCCACCTGGAACTACCTGGCAGTCCACCTCGCCGGACGCTTGCGGCTCCACCGCGAGCCCGAGTGGTTGCGCAACGCGGTCACCGACCTCACCGACTGCCACGAGACCGGTCGGCGGAACCGCTGGTGGGTGAGCGATGTGCCCGAGGGCGACCTGACCAGGATGCTTCGGAGCATCGTCGGGATCGAGATGCACG
>CAZEAV010000082.1:0-8611 GCA_964510215.1 uncultured Iamiaceae bacterium | reverse complement strand
TGCTTGCGGCTATGGAAGGAGCGGGTAAGTTAATCGACGACGATGAACTGCGTGCCGAGGCGCGGCAGGACCGTGCGCAGCCTGCGCAGAATTTCGGGAGCCGAGGCAGTCGCGGCGAGGGGAATGCCGGCGAATTCGGCAATCGATCGCAGCAAGGTAGGCCAGCTCGAGCCGGCGTCGCCGACGAACACGCCGGGAATGTGTTCGGCATGGATGCCGGCACCGAGGTGGTGCGGTGTCTTTTGCAGATCGTCGTGTACCCGCAGCATGGCAGCGGTCACCGCTTGGGTCTTGCCCACCATGCTCGGACCGTCGACAGCGAGCCACCGTCGTCCGCCGTTGACGGTGTGCCAGTTGTGGTCGAGGAGCTCGTGCATGGCGCATTCGATTCCGTGGATGTCCGAGCTTTCGATGGGCCCGATCGACCTGACCCACCGGACCAAGGCCGCGAGGTCACCGTCGACGCCGCAGGGGGCGGGATCGGCCACGTCCCGTCGCCGTAGCCGCGGCCAATCGAGCCGGTTCTGCAGTACGGCGGGCCGGTCAGCGGACGTCGAGATCTTCGCGAGGGTCATTGTCATCACCAACCTTCACCAGGGCCGGGTTCGCCGAGGTCCCACGTGGCGAACTGGTCCACATCCGCCGGAGGAGGAGGGGGCGTGTCCACCACGAACGCTTCAACTGATCCGGGCGTAGACTCGGGGTCTCTGACGGCGGTTTCGATGCGCGCCCGATCGCGGGACCAGCGCACCAGCTCGTTTTTCGCCTGGTGGTCAGCGAATTGACCGAAAACGGATTCGGCATCGTTGCGGGAGCCGCGACTTTGCCGCCTGTCGCCGAGGAACCGTGCTAGATCCTCGGCCACGAGTTCGCTGAACGGGGGCAACGTGGTGCTGTCGTGGATGGCGTGGAGGACATGCCACGTTCCGTGCTGGTCATCGCGGAAGAAGATCCGCGATCGATCATGGGGGTCGTAATAAAATCGGCGCTCACGCCCCGGCCGAGATAGCGGCGATAGCGTGCCGTGGCGGACCGTGTTCAGGATAGGTGCATCGTACCGGAAATTCTTGAAATGCACGCCGTCTGAGGCGATGGACAGCGTTGTGTTGTCGAGGAATCCCAGTACGTCATCCGGGTGCGGAGCGACGTGCAGGTCGCCGCCGCAAACGAGCGCCTGCTCGTACTTCTGGGCCGGAGTCAGGTACCGCCCTGGCGTGGTCGGGGAGGGTAGCCCGGTGTGGGGGCGGTATGGGTAGTAGGTCGTCGCCCATTCCTGCAGGATCGCTTGCAGTGCAGGAAGTGTCAGATCCGGCTCGACCCTGTCGCCGCGGTGGTCCGCGCCGCGTCCCACATAGCCGGCGAGATCCTGCTGCATGATGTCGATCGTGCGGTTGACTGATTCCACAAAGGGTTTGTCCATACCGCGGCGGGTACGGGCGAATTCGATTGTGGCGCCGCACCGTGCGAGCGCATCGATCACGCGAAAATTTTCGTACTCGCCGCCGTGATCCATGACCACGGTTCCGATATTCAGCCCCGGCTGGAACGCTACGGCGTCGGGGACGCCGAGAACCAGCGTGTGCGGCCGCGCTTGCTCGGGCAGCACGATCGGAGATAGCAAGTCGAACAACAGCAGTCGCGTATCGCGTCCGGACGGTTTGTCGGCGCTGACCCGAATGGTGATCAGTCGGGTGGCGACGCAGACCGCCACGGACAGCCACGGCCGGTACCGGCGCTGTGTGTGCGGGCAGTACACCTCGACATTTGCCTGGGTCGCATCGATTTCGATGCGCTCGCCCGGCATGCACGGCGGTGGGCGGCGGTGGCCGCGCTGGGCCCGAGCACCCTGGGAACGCCTGTGCTTCGCGCTGCCGGTCAGCCCGATCTCGCGCGATACGAATCGCACCACGCGTTCCAGATTGAACGGTGTCAGCAGCGGATCGTCGATATTCTTAGCCTCGAGCTCATGGCATACCCTATTGACACGGGCCTGAACGTGGACGGTCGAGCCATGTTTTTTGAGCTCGGTGAGAACTCGGAGCACGGCTTCGTAGGATCTTTCCTGCAGGCCCTCAAGGGGATTCGAGTAGCGGGGTCCTTGCGGCTGGTGCGGAGCCAGGGCGCGCACTCCCCCGCGCTCGAAATTGTCGACCATACGGTAGAAGTTGGCGCGAGAGTATCCGCGTTGGTCCGCGAGGTCGGTGATCTTCCGGGCGATCCGGTCCGTGCGTGTCGTGACGGTAGGGTCAAAGTGGGGATCGCTGCCGGAGTGCCACGTTCCGGTCGGATCACCGTGGAGCGCCTCCCGTATGTGGCGTGCCCGTTCGAGCGCGATTGTTCGAGCGTTTTCCGGCAGGTCCTCGAGAATGTCGCCGGCCTCGTCGATCCGGGGTCGATCGGCCTCGTGGAAAGCGCGGAAAATCTGGATCGCCTGCAGCAGAGGAACATCTAGATACTCGCCGCTGTCGGTGCAGACAGTTACCAGCGGCGGGCTCGACACCGCTGCTACGGCGACAATCGTGCACAGCTCGCCGCCGAGCTCCACGCGCGAACCGATGCCGAACTGGGGGATGCGGTCGTTGGTGCTCATCGCCACCACACCCTCGATGCGAAACTGATCGGTCGGTCCAGGTCGACATCGCAATAGCATTGCGCGAGCGTCCGCAGCGCCCGTGCACGGCCCGTAGGTCCTTCGCCGCACGCGCGGGCGACCGCGCCCATGGTCACAGCGTTCTGCGCCCGTTCGATGGCAGATACCCACCACTGCTCTTGTACAACTGGGTATTTCCACCGCAACGCTGCGAGCAGACGCAGGTTGACAGTGCGCTGGCGGGCGATGGCGCCGCAGAGCATGTACCCGATGCCGTGTGCGCCGAGTGTCTCGGGCATCAGGTCCGCGAGCATGGCCCGGGCGTACGGGTGCATGTTCGATTCGGAGCGCACACTCGCGATCTCGATGCCGTCATTGGTGGTGATCAGCAGGTCAGGGACCTGACTTATCCATTTGTCCCCTATCGGCCAGACCAGGACGCAGGCCTGGCTTTGATACCGGACCAGATCGGCGCGCCGGTCCAGCATAATCATCCACAGTTCCTCGAGCTTCGATTCGGCCCAGACAACCTCGGTGCGGCCGCCGAAACGGGTGGCGTGGAGCATCAGATTCGAACGCGCGTCCATGTGTGATCCGAGTCGCCGCACCGGATACGGTCCGCGGCGGGCCACGTCCGCGAGGGCCGCGAGCGAGATCATCCGGGTGTCCGACCCGTCCCAGACCAAGGCCTTGCACCCGGTAATCGCGCGGCGCCGCACACCAGGGTCCTGCAGCGCTACGAGGGCGTCATCATTGGTCAGCGTGTTCGACAAATGCGCGCGGATCTGGCCTGGTGTGCGGCGGACACCCTTCCGGGCGCTGACCGAGGTACCGGTGATGAAGTCCGAGCGCATCACGCCACCACCGCTCGATGAGTGGGGTGCCGCCGAGGGCCCGGACGGTGGGCGGCGTGGGGGTTGACAGCAGCCCGAAGGCAGGCTGAAATAGACATAGCGAACCTCCGTGAGGAGAAGCAGAAGAGAAGAGCAGCGGCGCCAACCGCTGTGAATAGTGTGCGAGAGGCCGGGTTGCAGCCCGGTCTCTTCGTTTTGGGCCCGTCATCTAGGGGCCGGCGCGGGACCAGTAGGTTTCCGGTCCGTCACAGAGCCTGTCGATCGCCTCGGCGGTGATGGAACTGAGAGTACGGTCGGCCTGACTCGCGTGCGTGTAGAGCCGTTCCGCGGTTTCCGCAGGAATCCGGACCTCGATCCGGACCGCCTGCCCAGGGGAGACGGCGCGCGTTACGCGGCGACCAAAATGCGCTGGCGGCAAATGAATCATCGGAGTGCGACCCTTTCACGGGGAACCGGATTCCTGTGAAGTTATCGGCCGCAACTCCGATGTGACTCACCTTACTGGTAGGTGCCGGTAGTCTGCAAGGGGTTATCGAAAGACCCACGGCGGCAGAATCATTCGTCAACACGGGCGGTCCGACGGCGAGTCTCCTCCCAGGCCGCATGGGCAGACAATCAGCAGCTGATCCAGGTCCCGGCGACCGAACGGACTGTCCTCCTCGCGCGCCACGACCACGAGGGACGGTCCGCCGACGATAAGCACACCTGCGTGTCTCCCGGGCAGGCGAAGGTGTCGGAGCCATCTGATCTGATGCCGTTACCGGCCAGCCCCAATCGGGGCGCCCGACCAGTGACCGGAGAGGACACGACCGTGACCACCGCAATCACACTCAGAACAGGCGCCGCAAACGAATAGCAGCGCCGGGATGGTTGCGCGGTGATCCACCGAAAACGGCGACTGCGTCGAGACCCGACTCCGAAAGCGAAGGACCAAGACCCATGACCACCACTACCGTCCATGATCCGCTCGGCGCCGGCATCGACATCGCAGTAGAGCTGCCTCTCGGGCCGCACGACCACATCGCACCCGACGACGCGCTCACCGCGCTGCACAGAGCCGGCCTCACCACCGTGCACGGCGTCTACATCGACCACCCCCTCCTCGATGCTGGCCGGTGGCCGGCCGCCGACGCCGCGTTCCGCGACGCCATCGCCCGCGCCCACCCCAGGGCGACGATCACACCACTGGTGTGGGTACGGGTGCGCACAGCGCCGCGCTACCCGGCGACGTCCGCAGTCGAGTCCGAGGGGCTCATCGATTACGACCGGTACCGAACGCCGCGTGACCCCACGTGGCCGCCCGATTTCACCGGAGTCCCCGCCGGGACGCTGCGTACCCACTGCGAAGCGGCACCTGGTGCTGAACTGATTCAGCACGTCCCGCCCGGCGACGGCTGGCACCGGATCGCCTGGGTACGTTTCGACTACCCGAACGCCACCGCGGTCGACCTGCTGTGCGAATGCTCGATACAACAGCTCAACCACCCGGACGGACACACCACGAGATTCGGCGGTAACGAGCACTGCGCCTACCAAAATGCCGCCGCCTACCTGCGGGCCCTGTCCCGCCAGCACGAGTTCCCGCACCCCGTGCCGGCCGCATTGCGCGACATGCTCGACCTGGCGCTGGCCGGCGACTGGCTCGGACAGCTGACCGGCAACACGATGTGGGGATCGAATCTGTACCTGCAGGCGGTGTCGGTGCTGCTGGATACGAAAATTCCGTGGGAACTTGTCGACAAAGCCGTTGGTGAAGGGCTGATCAGTATCGATGGTGCGGTGCTGGGCCTGCCGCGGCCGGTACGGGAGGTGCCGGCCGGGCCGGTCATGCCCTGGGACAGTGACCAGCCCACCGATGGCGACTGGGTGATCTGGTGGTCACGCCTCGATGGCCGCTACCAAGTCGAAGTCATCCACCACCCCGAACGCACCAACATGGGGCTGCTCAAGATCTACGATCACGACGCCCGCGACGCACAAATCCACTCCCAACGAGTCAGCGTCGCGTACGGGGCCGTTTTCGGCCCCGATGTTAGCGATGTGGGGGAATGGAAACACGCCGCGGCCACGGTAATCGACGCACACGAGACCTAGAGCACCCCCAGCAACTTGCGTGCAATGCTAGGCGCCGATTTCTACACTGCGGTCTCGTCGACCTCGGGACTGCTGCACCGATAGGTGACAGTGGGGCTGGCAGTGGACTCCGGACAGCAAGACAAGTGTACTGGTGGCCGCGGCTGGTGGGATTGTCGTGGTCGTGCGCATCAGACGATAGAGTCGCTGAACTTCCTACGTGACGCATGGCCATTTCGAAAGGCGGATGGATGGGAAGCAAAAGAGCTGAGGCGATCGACATCAGCATCGATGAACTGGCGCTGTCGCTTGTGGGATGGCAGGTAGAAGACGCCCAGGCTCGGCTCGTCACCACACTGGATGGCAGGGCCAACTACGAGCAACAGGTTGCCTTCTCTGGCACCTTCCGGTTCCTGTCCGAGGACTGGACCGACCGGTTCAAGGAAAGTGATGGCAGTGACTTTGCCTCGGAGGTCTTCCTCACTCTGAATCGGCGTGACAGTCCCGCTCCCTCGAGTGACTACGAAGGGGTCGTCCTCGAGAAGATCAGAAAGGCCAACAAGGGTCTGACCCGCGTATCCGCCAAGAGTGACACCTGGACCTGCCGCGCCCCGCTGGCCGCGAGAGACATCGATCTACGTCTGACGGCCTGCGATCTCGACGACGTTCGGGACCTATACATCAACTCGGAGCTCACACTTCCCAGTCCGACGACGCCTCTCGAGATCACGGTGGTAGACGAGACCAGCGTCGACGCTCCTCATGCGAAGGTCGCCGTCGTGAATGCCTTTCTCTCGAAGGGTGACTACAGGACGACACTGACCGTGCACGCCGAAGGCGCCTTCGAATTCGGTAGCGCGGAGGATCTCCTCAGGGCACACTTGGACCGGCTTGATTGGGAAGACCACGGATCCACCGTGAAGGAATTCGCGCCATTTGAGGTTGACGTACCTGAGATCAGATTCGAGATCGTAGACGACACAGGTTTCCTGCTCGATGCCCGAACCTGCATGTTCTATGGGCACATCCCGGTCGACGAGCGGGGGGACGTCCCCCGCCGCCAGCCTCGGTGGGTCGGGCGCCACGTCATCGACATCGGTGACCTGCCAGGTGATCCGCACCGGGTCGTCGTGCGCGTGATCGATGGTGACGAATGAGCGAGCTGATCCAGCGCCTGGCAGCGTTGCAAACCCGGATGGTCGACGAGCACAAGCAGGCCCCCGGCCTGTTCGGGGAGATCGCCCGGATGGAAGACCTGCTGGCCGACACCTATCGCAATCGCGTTCCCTACGAGCTGCTGCAAAACTCAGATGATGCCGGATCCACCATCGTCACCATCACCAGAGGCGGCGGCAGTACCTGGTCCTGGGCGAACAATGGCCGACCACTCTCCTCCGTAGATGCCGAGGCACTGTGCAGAAGTGCAAGCTCGACCAAGCGCCGAGGTGGTGACTCGATCGGATACCGCGGTATCGGTTTCAAGTCCCTCGCTGCCATCGCCTCCCGTGTCGATGTCCGATCCTCGGACGTGGCCTTCGCCTTCGACCGGAACGTCGCCGCCCAGCTGCTTGGCGAACTGTCGACCTCTGCAGTCCCTCTGATTCGGATCCCGTGCGAGGTCCGCAGCGCCGAGAGGATCGACGGTGCAACTTTCACGATCTCCGGTCGCGACGGTGCTGATACCCTGCTGGACGCTATCGACCCAACAAGCTTGCTGTTCCTCCGCCACGTCGGCCGTGTCGACATCATCACCCCCGAACGGTCCGTCAGCATCAGCGTGGACCGCGACGACTCGGCAGTGACGCTCCACGACCAGTCCGGAGCCGCGAGATTCGGTCTGCTTCGGCACCGGACCGCGACGATCGCAGTCCCGCTCGATGCACGCGCCCAGTCGCTCACTGGACTTCGCGGCCGCCTCGCTTGCGGCCTGCCGCTGGACGACGAACCGGGCCTGCCCGTGGCCGTGTCCGGAGATCTGCTGACCGACCCATCGCGCACACACGCCGTGGTCGAGGACGAGAACACTCAGCGGGTGCTCGCGGATGCCGCTTCCGCCATTGCACACGAGCTGACTACGCCAGAGGCTCCGTTGTTTCAGCGCCTCTGGGAGTTGGTCCTGGAAGGTGAGGATCTCCGCTCCCTTTTGGTGTCCCCACACGCGACAGCGAGCAACGCGCTACTCGCTGCACTCCAACGCGAGATGAAGTCCCGTCCGAAGTCCTTCGCCTACTCACCGATACCTTTGACGACCGACGATGCCACCTGCATCTTTCCGGCAGGTGCACCGGTAGCGCTGTACACGAAGAAGAACCAATCCAACGCCCGGGCGCTGAAAGCCGTCCTAGGGCTGGATACCCTTGACCTGCAGCAGATCGTCGACGAACCTGTGATCGAGAAGCTGTCTAACGATTTGATCGCGCACCTGGGCACGCACCTGGGAGAGATGGCCCGTAGCTACGGCAGACAGCTCACCGCCGCTGAGCAACGCGTCGTCGACAAGGGGCCGGCCCCGTCGCCACTGCCCACTCCGCCCATCCTCGCTCAGCGCCTCGCAGAAGATGCGCGCCAGGCAGATGTGCCCCCGGCAGGGGAGTCTCTGGCAAACATCGTCTCCAGGTGGCGCACTGCCGAAGTCGCGACTATGGAATACCTCAACGGCCGCGGCTGGCTCCTCGAAGACGTCAGCGCACAGAACGTCGGGTACGACCTCGCCGGCAGCAACCCTGCCGGAGAGCCCGTGCGAATCGAGGTCAAGAAAGTCGACCACCCGGATGCGCGGTTTTCCATGACGAACAATGAGATGTCGCTGATGCTCGCCTCCCCAGGCGGTTACCTGCTTGCGGTGCTCATCGGGGACGGCCGCTATGTCAAGCTTATGATGGTCGACCCCAGCAACGAAGAACTGCCGAAGGAACGGGTCTGCCGCAGATGGGACTGGGAGTTCACAGACTGGGCACGCTTTGCAACGGTCGTCGACTGACTGTGGCCGGGCGATCGCTCGGCCACAGTTGCGGACACACCGGGGAGATTCACGGGGGATCGAGTCGTTGACCGCGGTCAGGGCTCTCCGACGTAGTGTGCGCCTGTGTCATTA
>CAZEAV010000081.1:0-8616 GCA_964510215.1 uncultured Iamiaceae bacterium | reverse complement strand
GTTGCCGAAGGACTCCAGAATCGGACAGGCCTCGGAGACATCCACGGTCTGGCCGCCGTCGAGGTGCACCGTCGGGTTGTCCCGGCAGAGCTGTACCAGGTCGTCGTGGACCAATTCTGCTCCGAGCGACCGGTCCGAGTCCCAGAGTGCCTGCAGGTTCGCCACGTCGAAGCCGGTCCCGGCCTGGCCGTCGGTTCCGGCCATGCGCTGGTTGACCATGTCGAGCCCGAGGCGGGTCCGCATGCCCAACGGAACGTTCTTTCGACCGACGATCAACGGGAAATCGGTCATCGGGACGGCCGGGTTGGTCATCCAGGCGGAATCGTTGGAGTTCTGTACGTAATCACTACGGGTGAGTACCGGCAGGTTCGACGGACCGAACAAGCCGGGCTCGACCGCGTCGGGGTCGGTGCCCAACCCGCAGGTCGTGTCGCTGCCATCCAGCACGAACAGACGGGCCACACTCATCAGGATCTGGGGCAGCCCGGCGGGTACACAGCGGCTCGCCTGCGCGTCGCTCACGTTGGGCACGACGGTGTCGTCGGTGTAGAAGGCGGTGCCCCCGTCGTCCACGCCGATCGTGTTCACCCAGGGCACCCCCTGGAAGTGCGACTGCGCGTCGATCAGTCCCTGAGCGCTGTCGGCCTCGTTCATCGCCAGCCAGGTGTCCACGGTCCGCAGGTTGTCGGCATTGGCGTCGTGGAACGCATAGGCATTGGTGGTGTTCCATGCGAGTCCGGCATCCGACAGGTTCGTCACCCGCCCGTAACGGGTCATCCAGAAGGTGTGGCTCCGATCGGTGAGGCTGCCGTCGGTGCCGCGTGCCTGGACGGTGACGGTCTGGGGCTCCATCGCTTCGAAGCCGCTGCCATAGGCGTACCGGGTCGGATCGCTCGGGTCGAGATTCAACCGGAACAGCACGAACCGGCGTGCGGTGGACACCGTGTGGGTCCAGGCGACGTGCTGGTTGAAGCCGATGTTGACGATCGGCAGCCCCATGAGGCTGGCGCCGGTGACGTTCACGACGCCGGGAACGGTCATCTGGAAGGCCCAGAACCGCTCGGACCCCTGCCAGGGGAAGTGCGGGTTGCCCAGCAGGACCCCGCCGTTGCCCGCGGCGGTGTCGTCCCGGCCGATGCCGAGCCCGTTCGAGCCGCTCTCCAGGTGCAGCCGTTCCTTCAGGGCATCGAGGTCGCCGGATCCGACGCGGTTCGAGGAACGTGTCGCCGACGGGCTCGCACCGGCCGGGTCCGGTGGCGTGGCAGCGACCTGGTCGGTGACGAACAGCCCGCCGCCGGCCTGGATGTCGAGCTGGTGCACCCGTCGCCACACGTCCAGCGCGGTGATGGGCTGCACCCAGTCGGCCCCCTGACACCGGGAATCTTCGATGCCGTCCACACCCACATCGTGGAGGTAGGCGTTGTAACCGGCCGCATAGCCCTGCACGAGTTCCTTGGCGTCGTCGGTCGGCCCGAGCGGCGGCGCCTCGGCAAGGGTGTCCTCGATGATGTGTGAGTCGTTCACCGACGCGTAGAAGAAGTCCGAGTCCAGGTTGGAGTCGTTCGCCCCGGTCGCCTGGTTGACCGCGCGGCCGTCGGGACCGAAGAACCTGGACCGCTCGGCGCGCACGGTGACGAACTCGTTGGCGAGCGTGCAGATGTTCTGCTTCGCGAACGCGTACGCCACCCCGAAACCGGCGCTGCCCAGGTTGTCGGCCAGGACATGGGGGATCCCGTACGAGGTCGTGCGGATGGTGGCCGCATAGTCGCCACCGGACACCGCACCGGCGGATGCGCCAGCCGGCGTAGGGCCTCCGGAACCCGGTGCCCACGCGGGCAGCGGTGCGACCAGCGCCAGTACGACACCGACCACGACCCACGAACGACTCAGCGAAATCTTTTCCCCGAACATGCCAGGACCCTACGGACCGAGTGCCCGCCGATGACAGGTGCGATAGACCGAACATTCCGATGGTCCACTCGTCGTCGCGCACAAATGGCCGAAGCCACGGCCGGACGGGACCAGGCTGGGCCAGGTCAGGCCTTCGGGTAGGAGCGCAGCTCGACGGTGTTGCCGGCCGGATCGTGCACATACAGGCCGCGACCCGTGCCCCTCGCCCCGGACAGATCGCTCGGCCCGCGGACCACGTCGAAGCGCCCGGAGCGCGCGAGGTCGTCGACGTCGTCGTCGATCACCAGCGCGAAGTGGTTCACGTTCTCGCCGCCGCGCGTCCCCGGCAGGACGTCGATGATGGTTTCCTCGTTCACCCGCAGTGAGGGAAAAGGCAGTTCGCCTGCCGTGAATCCCTCCCACCGTTCCACGGTGAGGCCGAGCATTTCGTGGTACCAACGCACGCAGGCGCCCACGTCGTCGGTGACCAGCACGATGTGATCCAGCCCGACCACCCGTACCGGCTTCGGGGAACGCTTCGCCATCACGTGCAACGCTACCGTCGTGCGATGCACACCCGGCCGGGTCCCGGGCGTCCGCTGTAGCATCGCAGCCCGCGCCCGAGTAGCTCAGTTGGCCAGAGCAACCGCCTTGTAAGCGGTAGGTCATGGGTTCGAATCCCATCTCGGGCTCTGTCGTAGAACCGTCTCCCAAAGGCCCAAACGTGGCTGGACATCCGACCGCCCAGAACCGGGTCGCCGAACTTCTCGCCGATCAAACACCGTGCGTGGCCGTGCCGTTCACCGACGACGCCGACGACGCCGATCTGGCACGAGCACAGGCGCTGGGCGCCGACATCGCCGAATTCCGGATCGACCGATTCACGAGCCGGGAGCCCGATCACGTCGTGTCCCGGGTTCGCTGCTCTGCCCGGCTGCCGACCATCGCGACGATCCGGAACGCCGCCGAGGGTGGTGCATGGACCGGCACCGGGGAGAGCAGGCTCGAACTGTTCCGGGCCGTGCTGCCCGACGTCGAAGCGGTCGACGTGGAACTGTCCGCCGACCGGGTCATGGAACCCGTGCTCACCGCAGCCCATGCACTGGATAGGCCGGTCATCGTGTCGATGCACGACTTCCGAGGAACTCCGCCGCTCGCCGAGCTCACTGACTCGGTGGCCCGGGCCCGGGACGCGGGCGCCGATGTCGTGAAGGTCGCGACGATGGTCCGCTCCCAGGACGACCTCCGGAGCCTCGCGGGGTTGCTGTCGACCGACCACGGCATCGCGCTCGTCGTGATCGGCATGGGCTCACTCGGCGCCCCGTCACGCCTGCTGTTCCCGTTTCTGGGTTCCCGGCTCACGTTCGCGGCATTCGGTGAGTCATCGGCCCCCGGCCAGCTCCCCCTCCACGAAATGGCCGCCACGCTGCGTTCCCTGTCGCCGGCCTACGCGTTGCGTCACCCCGCTCCTTGAACGGGCGCCGGCGCGTCTCAGCGGTGGAACGTGCAGCGCCCGCTCTTGAACGTGGCGACGACATGGGCTGCAGCGGGCGAGGCGAGCACCACGTCCAGCGGCGCGTCCAACAGGCACAGGTCTGCGGGCGCTCCGGGAACGACCCGGCGGACCCGGCCACCCGGATCCCACGGCCCTCCCAGGAACAGCCCGAGCGCCCGGTGGGGCCCGAGCCGCTCGTCAGCCCCGAGCACCGCACCCGACGGGGTCCGGCGGTCGATGGCCGCGGCGATCGCCTCCCAGGGATCCTCCGGCCCGTAGGGCGCGTCGCTGCTCCCCGCGACCCGGACCCCGGCCCGGAGCAGTGAGCCGCATCGGTACAAATCACCGATGGCGGCCGATGCCACGTCTCGTAGGTAGCGATCACCGTGCGCGGCCACGAAACCCGGCTGGGACACCACGGTCAGGCCCCGCCGGGCGATCTCGGCGATCGCTTCTGCAGGGATGACCGATCCGTGCTCGATCCGGTCGCCCCCGGCCGCCGGCGGTGGCCCTCCGGCATCGCCGAACGCAGCGAGGGCGAGCGCGAGCGCGGCGTCGGTCACGCAGTGCAGCGCCGCCGATCTGCCGGCCGCGTGCGCGGTCCGGATCTCCCCGGTCAACTCGACCAGCTCGGGGAGTTGGTGGTCGGACAAGACCACCTTCACCGGCCCGGGACGGAGTGGATCGGGGACCCTCGAGCCGGCGAGTGCCGGACCGGTCATCGCCACCACGTCCAGCCAAGGTGTTGCCGTCACCAGCAGGTCGAGCCGTCGCAGGCTCTCGATCGGCGTGGCGTCGGTGACCCCGACGACGCCGGCAGCGGCCAGTCGCCGGGCCACGGCACCGACGTCGGGCACAGGAGCCACAGCACCTCCGGGTCCATCGCCCGCCGGCGTCAGCGATGCGTCGCCACGCATGATTCGACCGTCCGTGTACGTGTGGCCGGAGCGGGCGAGCGCGGGCGAGTTCAGCACCCACAGCGCACCGGAGCGATGCTGGACGCGGACCGGCCGCTGCGGCACGAGCGCGTCGAGGCGGGCACGGTCCAGGTAGCCGTGGTCGGTCTCGTCGTAGCCGACTGCCCGCAACGGGACGCCCGCGGCAAGGTCCCGATCCGCGGCGCGCACCGCGTCGTCGAGGTCATTCCCGGCCAGATCCACCGATGCGTCCGCCGCGGCCGACGCCGCCAGATGCACGTGGTGATCCCACAGCCCTCGGATCAGCGCCCCGTCGGCCCCGTCGACAGCGTCCTCGGCGGCGCCCGGCTCGAGCCGTTCGGCGACTTCGACGATGCTGCCGCCACGCAGTCGCACGTCCACGCGCCGCCCGGCCACCTCGACTCCTGCCAGCAGGGTCGGCGGTGGATCTGCGTCCGGAGGCGACGGCGCGGTCATGTCCGCCGAGTCTCGCGGACCCCTCGACAGCCCGTCGCCCCGACCGTGCCGCCCTCCCAGCCCGATGCAACTCGGAGGCGACATGGGATCGGGGCCATTTCCGCCCCAGCTTTCGTGATGGGCGCGGTAGGTTCGACCGACATCGACGTCATCACGCTCGCGGACTCCGAGATCACCGGGCCGATCCTGGCCGGCGGGCGCGCCCGGAACGGCGCGCCGCGGGTCGTGATCGCCCGGCCGGACGGCTCCGGGCCCACGGACACGACCGCCCACCCGCTGGGTTCCCGGCCCGACATCGTCGTGAGCGAGGAGCGGGCACCGGACGAGCCGTGTGGGCACCTGGACGCGACGGCGATCGACGGCCTGGTGAGCGTCGACGATCTCCTCGCCGCGGTCCGGGCCCGCCCCCGGGCGGCCTCAGCGCTCGCCCTGGTCCAGCGCGACGCGGATCGACGTGGCCTCCACGCCGGTCTGGTCGCCGAGTCGGCCGCCTATTCGATGCTGTTGGCCGGCGGGGAGTTCCGTGCCTGGCTGGCGGAGCGGGCACCTCACCACCACGCGCCGAGCCGGGCCGACCCGGTGCTCGTCGAGCGGACCGGCGACGATCTGACGATCACGCTGCACCGGCCCGAGGTGCACAACGCCGCGGACGCGGCCCTGCTCGCAGCATGGGCGGACGCACTGGACGTCGCGCTGGCCGATCCGTCCATCGCCCACGTCACCGTGCGCGGCGACGGGCCGACGTTCTCCAGCGGCGGCGACCTGGACGAATTCGGCACCTTCACGGACCCGGTCGCGGCGCATCTTCTGCGACTGGAACGATCGACCGGTGCACGTATCGATGCGCTCGGCGACCGGATCAGCGTCACCGTTCACGGTGCGTGTCGCGGCTCTGGCGTGGAGCTCCCCGCGTTCGCACCGCGGGTCGTCGCGCACCCCGACACCACCTTCGCCCTGCCCGAGGTGGCGATGGGCCTGATCCCCGGTGCCGGTGGCACGGTGAGCCTGACCCGCCGGATCGGCCGGTTGCGTACCACCACGCTCGCGCTCTCGGGCGCAACCATCGACGCCGCGTGCGCCCGACGGTGGGGTCTGATCGATGAGATCGGGCGGCAGGACCACGGGAGTTGACCGGAACGGTCCGCCGCCCGATCTGCCCTCTCCAGCCCGCAGGTCGCCGACCTGTGGGCTCATCGTCAGTCTAGAGCCGAAGAAACTCGAATCAGGCCGCGCGTTCCAGAATGTGGACGCAACAGGCGCTCCCCAGGCCGATGACGTGGGCCAGACCGACCCGTGCCCCGTCGATCTGACGGTCCCCGGCCTCGCCGCGCAGGTGATGGCAGACCTCGAAGATGTTGGCGATCCCGGTCGCCGCGATGGGATGCCCTTTCGATTCCAGGCCGCCCGAGACGTTCACGGGCATCGCACCGTCGCGCCAGGTCGCCCCGGATTCGAACAGGTCCACTGCACCGCCGGGTTCGCACAGGCCGAGGTTGTCGTAATGGACCAGTTCGGCCGTGGCGAAACAGTCGTGCAATTCGACCAGGTCGAGGTCTTCGGGTCCCACGCCGGCGGCCTCATAGGCCTGATCGGCGGCGTTGCGTGACAGCGTGTTCACGTCCGGCAAGACCTGACAGCCGTCCTCGTAGGGGTCGGTGGTCAGCACCGACGCGGCCACCTTCACCGCCCGCCGCTGCTGGCTGGGTGACAACGTGCGTTTCACCGCGTCGGACACCACCACCGCCGCGGCCGCACCGTCACAGTTGGCCGAACACATCGGACGGGTGTTGGGGTACGCGATCATCACGTCGCCCATGATCTGTTCCAGGCTGAGCCGCTTGGAATAGGTGGCGAGCGGATTCAGCGTGGAATGCGCGTGGTTCTTCTCGCTGATCCGGGCGAAGAGTTCCAGCGGCGTCCCCGCATAGGGGTGGTCCGCCAGATATTCCATGCCGATCTGGGCGAACACGCCGGGCATGGCCACGGTGCCGACCCGGCCGTCCAACGGGGCGACCGCGCCGAAGCGTCCAGATGGTTGCCATTCGTCGCCGTCGTCCTCACGCGTGTTCCCGGTGAGCAGTCCCGCCCCCGACAGCTTCTCGACCCCGAACGCCAACCCGTAATCGACCTCGCCGGCTTTGACGGCCATGATCGCCGTGCGCAGGGCGGTGGCCCCGGTGGCACACGCGTTCGCGACGTTGTAGACAGGGATTCCCGTCTGGCCGACCTGCTTCTGGAGGCGCTGGCCGATGCCGGCCCCCGACTCCATGAGACAGCCCGCCCCGATCACCCCGATGTCGGCCATGGACACCTGCGCGTCGGAAAGTGCGGCCAGCACCACTTCGGAGGCGAGATCGATCGCGTCGGCCTCGGGGTGCTTGCCGAACTTGGTCATCGCGATGCCGAGAATCCAGACGTCGTCGCTCATGCGTGCTCCTCTACTCGAGTGGGATCCTGTCCCAGGGGTGCGAATCCGAAGGCAACGGCCTCGGTGCCGGCGGCGTCGGTTCCCATCGGGAAGGTGGTGAGGCGGACCTTCATTCCCAGCGACAGCTTCGCCGGATCCGCGTCGACGCCCACGACGTTGCCGCGCACCTTGATCCCGTCGCAGTCGACGAGTGCGGCCACATAGGGCACCGGCACGCCCTTCGCGGCGAACGCCACGATGGTGTAGGCACGCAGGGTTCCCTTCCTTGGCACGTCCACGGTCACGAAATCGGTGCCGCTGCAAGAGGCACACGCGTTGCGACGGTCGAAATAGGTGGCCGAGCACCCCGTGCACCGGTGCGCGGTGAGATGCGGCGGATCATCCAGCACCAGGTAATCGACGAGGGGGACCTGTCGGACCATCGAAGTGCCTCCTTCACGGCGCGCTCGAAACGTTTCTGACACCGGTGTCAGGTACTGTCTGATGCGACGGTACACGTCGCCGGTCCCCCGCGCCGGATCGTGGCGGCGCCGGCCGTCCGTGGCCGTCAGACCGGGAAAGGAAACCACTTGGAACTCGGCGTCGTACTCGACATGGCGATGACCGCCGACCCGGATCGCGTCGCGGTGGTCGGGCCCGACGGCGAGAAGCTGACGGTGGCGGAGCTGTACGCCGCGGCGCATGGCACCGCCCACCGCCTGGTCGCCAAGGGTGTCCCCAGAGTCGGCTATCTGGCCCCCAGCGACATCGCCCTGCCCGTGGCCCTGTTCGGCGCGGCGCTGGCCGGGGTGCCGTTCTGCCCGTTCAACTACCGCCTCGCCGACGCCCAGCTCCAACCCCAGGTGACCGCGGTGCCCGACACCCTCGTGGTCGCGGGTCCCGACGAGGCCCGACGGCTCGACGCCCTCGGGGTGCGCGGAATCGCCCCGTTGACCCGCTTCGGTCACGACGTCGACTCCGACGCCAGGGCCGACGGTGCGTCCGCGGCCGAGGTCGTCCTGCCCGATGTCGACGACGACGCGGTCGCGGTGCTGTTGTTCACCGCGGGCACCACGTCTGAACCCACAGCGGCGATCCTGCGCCACCGGCACCTCACGTCGTACCTGTTGACCAGCGTCGAGTTCGCTTCGGCGACGCCCGGAGACGCGGTCCTGGTGAGCGTGCCGCCGTATCACGTCGCCGGCATCGCCACGATCCTGTCGAACCTGTTCGCCGGCCGACGCATCGTGTACCTGGACCCCTTCGATCCTCGGCGGTGGCTGCGGGTCGCCGCCGCAGAAGGGGTGACCCACGCCATGGTCGTACCCACGATGCTCGCGAGAATCGTCGAGGTGCTCGACGGCCGGCCGGCCGCACTCCCGGCCTTGCGGTCGCTGGCCTATGGCGGTGCGCCGATGCCACCCAGCATC
>CAZEAV010000080.1:226-8642 GCA_964510215.1 uncultured Iamiaceae bacterium | reverse complement strand
GGTCGCAGGATGAAGCGCAGCTGACACACACCATTCACCGCGCCGATCCGGCACGATTCATTCCTCGCGCGGAAGGTGCGGACAACATGGGGCAACGGTGGCTCCACGGCTTGGGCGTGGCCAACGAAAAACCTATCTTCCTGCCGCTGGATCATTCCAAGGGACACCTGATGCTCATTGGTACTACAGGCGCAGGGAAGTCGCGCATGCTCGACACGATCATCCATCAGGCGGTAAGTCGTGGTGAGGCAGTGATCATTTGGGATCCTAAAGGGGACAAAGGCCTGGCCGATTCTGGCCGGCAAGCGTGTTTGCGCAAGGGTAAGCCCGATGATTTCATTTTTTTCCATCCGGCCTTTCCGGAGTCGTCCTGGCGCATCGATCCGCTCAAGAACTTCAACCGGGGAACGGAGCTTGCCACACGTATCGCCGCGCTGATTCCCTCCGAGACGGGAGCCGATCCGTTCACCGCGCACTCCCAGATGATCCTCACCAACCTGTGTGAGGGGCTACTGCTCCTGAATTCCAAGCCGACTTTAAAGCTGCTGAAGCGGTTTGTGGATGGTGGTCCGGAATGGTTGTTGGTGCACGCCTGTGAAGCCCATTTTGAAAAGAAGATCCAAGGGTGGCGTGAAGAGATTCAGCCGTACACGGCCCGCCTGAACCGTGGTAGCAAATCGGATCGCGATTTGGCGATCGCCTACGACAACTACTATCGGGACGTGGTGCAGAAGAAGGCTCCCTCGGGCGTGCTGGAAGGGCTGTTCAGCGACTTCCAGCATGACAAGCAGCACCAGCAGAAGATGACAGCGAGCTTGACGCCAGTGTTGACCATGCTGACGGCCGGTTCCCTTGGCGACCTTTTGTCACCGAATCTGGAAGACTTGGATGATCATCGTCCAGTTACCGACTTTGGACGCATCATACGAAACGGTCAGGTGTGCTATCTGGGTTTGGATTCGCTTTCCGACAACATGGTGGGCTCTGCACTGGGTTCCATGTTCGTGTCGGACATGACCGCCTTGTCGGGCGATCGCTACAACTACTTCGACAACCAGGCATTCATGAGCGAACTCAACGGCGAGAAGGAAGTTTTCGAAGATACCGCGGTGCGCCCGGTGACACTGGTGATTGACGAAGCCGCTGAAATCGTGTCCGACAAGATGATCCAACTGTTGAACAAGGCCCGTGGATCGAACATCCGGCTAGTGATTGCCACCCAGACGATCGCCGACTTTGCCTCGCGTCTCAACTCCGAGAACAAGGCACGCATGGTGTTGGGCAACATCAACAACAAGATCATCTTGCGAAGCAATGACGGTGAAACGCAGAAGTATCTGTCGGAGAATTTCCCGAAAACCTATGTGCGCCACATTGAGTACTCCCAGGCTACCGACGCGAAATCGGACAATCCGTTGTCTTTTGGGTACCGCATGAGCGAATCCATGAAGGAGACTGAAGTTCCGGTGATCGCTCCTGAGGTTTTGTCCTGCCTGGCCAACCTGGAGTTCTTCGCACAGATCTCGGGGGGTCATGTCTACAAGGGACGAATACCCATTCTCGTGGACGATGTAAAGAAAGAATTGGCACCGGCGAGGGTCTATAAGGCAAATCTTCCCGAAGAGGTAACCCAGCACATCCACTAACCCCGGTCCATGGAGCATGACCAAAAGGAAATTTATGAAGACGCAGGTGATAAAAAATCCCCCGGAAGAAGCGCGGCAGTTGCTGCACCACACGCTGCGGCGGTTACGCCGTGTCAAGGTCGCCAAGCGCTTGTACGCCGATCATCCGAACCTCGAAGTGTTGAGTCAACGGCTGGTGTGGCACATCACGCCAACGCTTGTGTATCCCTTTGGGAAGGACTGGCGCACGATCTCGGAGTGCTGT
This sequence comes from uncultured Iamiaceae bacterium, assembly GCA_964510215.1. GTDB lineage: Bacteria > Actinomycetota > Acidimicrobiia > Acidimicrobiales > Iamiaceae > JAFDWI01. The sequence goes on along the minus strand of CAZEAV010000080.1, from coordinate 6,752 downwards.
CTGGAGGAGGCGATCAGCCGGGCACTAGGCGCCGCTGACACGGCCCCCAAGACCTACATCCAGGGCATGCGTGTTTGGCTCTCGATGTTGTTGGAACTGACGGTGATGAGCGGGGCGATGCAATGGAACCCGGTTTTGGATGATCCGTTGATGGCCTGGCTGCAAGAGCATCCGGATGCCAAGGTGGAGGCCCTTGTCGGCAAAGCCAATCATCTTCCGGCTCCGGCGCAATTTACGCACGAGCTGATGCTGCGTCTGGTAGAACCTCAGGATGCGCATTGGGTCGAAGAGCAGGAGGGAGTTGCTGCGTGAGCGTCGAGTCCGGCAGTCGGTCCGAACTGCGCTATTGGCGCTGGGGCCTCATCGCGTTGGTGGTTTGGATCGCCGGCTACTTGTTGGTTGCGCAACCCCTGAATTTGCGCCACCGCATCCAGAGTGAGCATGACAGCAATGTTTCCTTCCTTGGAGCTCAAGCGACCGGTGTTGCCGAGGCGCGAGCGACACACTGGTTCCAGTGGTTGGCAATCGATGACGGAGCACTGGCCTTCACCTTTCACATTCTAGGCTCACAGGATGCGGAGAAAAGCGTGTCGAACATCGCTCCTTCCGCGATGAGCAAAGGTGTGAACCGGGTGTTGGAGCCGATCCAGGGCTGGATTGATGCTCGGCTGAAGGTGGGTTGGGCCATGTTCTACCAATGCTTGATACGCATGTCGGTGGCGATGCTGTGGTGGCCGTTCTTCCTCGTGGTGCTGTTGCCCTTCATGATCGATGCCATCGTCGTCCGACGCATCACGGCCAACAACTTCGGCCTGACATCCCCCCACGGCTATGTGCTTGGGCGCCGCGTGGTCTTCGGGCTTCCGTTGCTCTTCGTTCTGATGATGTTGGTACCCCTGGCGCTACCGGCCGCAGTTATCCCAGTGATCTGCATCGCCTTTGCCTGGGCGTGCTGGGCAGCTGTCGTCAACTTTGCAAAACGTGCCTGAGGTCAGGCACACGACATAGGAGAAAGACCGTGAGTATGGAAATGGATTACAGCGCTGCGGGCGCCATGGCGTCTATGGAACAGATCGAGCAATGGGTGGAACAGACCCACGATGACACCACCATCAGAGCGTGGCGGCGGTTGCGCCAATACGTGGAGTGTCTTGCCCAGGACCACCACCAGCTGCAAGGTCACCAACGGGATTTGAAGCGAGCCCTGCAGCAAACACTTGTGCAGCTTGGACGCATGCCACCTGGGCCGGAAGTGACGCGAGTTCGCGAAACTCTAAACGGCTTGAATGCTTACTGATGTGGCCGTCGACTGTCGTTCTATAGGAACGAAGCTGAGCGAAAGTATGCAGGGCGGAGAGGCTCTTCCCGGTAGTCAAGAGTCAATTCCGATGAGGCCATGACATGTCGGTTGACCACCACCCGTAGAGGTTCATAGAGCAGCACCAAGTTAGGAGAACGGCTGTGGTTGATAAAGCCGTATTTGGTGCGGAATGGTCGTACAAGCAACGTGTCTTTGGACAGGGCATTCCATTCAACGAAAAAATGACCGGCGTGCTTTCCCCAGTCATGATTGTTTTTTAGAGCCTCGAAAGAAGACCAGTCCATCCGCTGACCATCGAGCCACCCCAGGACTTGGCCGGGAACCAGCACACGCTTTGCGTGAAGTCCATGACCGTGGATGTAGCTCAGTCCGATGACCGTATCGGGGAGGTTGTCGACAACCCACGAGGTCGACGCTTTGTCCTTTTGGATTGTTGGTGCATTCAAGATCATGGATCTGCGGGCCAGCCGACTCAGCTGGCAATGGTTTCTTTGGTTGATTCGAGCGTGTAGAGGCCGGCTTCCTGCAGGAATGGTGAAGGCTTAGTTTTCTCACCTGTGACATAGCTGGTGTAGAGGTTTTGCTTGGCACGCGTCATGGCCACGTAGACGAGCCTGCGTTCCTCATCGATGGGAGATTTGCTCGAGGGCACGACACCATCTTCGCAGCCCATGATCCAGATGTTCTTGAATTCCAGACCCTTGGCGGCGTGCATGGTCATCAATCGGACCGAATGTTCGGCTTCCTTCTTCCGCTCGTGCATGAGGGCAAAAAGCCGCTCCTTGAGAGTCCCCTTCAAACGCACGATGGATGCCGCACTCATGTCGAGGCGGTAGCGTTCACGTTGTTGGACGGGAAGGGATGCCTTCTCGCTGGCCAGGTTGACGTACGTCTTGCAGTAGTGCGCCATCCCCTGGAGTACCAGGTTGACCTGGCCCTTGGCCAGCATCGGTCGCCACTGCTTCATCCATTGGCGTAAGCGTTCGTGGGGTTGTGTGACCGATCCCTGCTTTTTGTCCTTCACAAAACGATCGACTGCTCCGGGACGTTTGCTTTGATATTGCCGGTGAAGATCGTCAAGAGACTCACTTCCCATGCCGGCTCGTCGGAGGATGATGTCCAAACTGTGCATTTCGTCGAGCGCAACGCCGCGGACCAGGGAAAGAAACATGGCCGGCGTCTTCATGTCCCAGAAGGAACGGCCGCCTACCCGAATGATGGTGAGATCCTTGGAAGGATTGGAGGCTTCCAGGCTCTCCATAAGCGCATTGGTGCGAGCCAGCACTGCCCACGTACCCGGTTTTCCCGACTCAAGGATGGCAGACCAGATGGCCTGTTGCTCGTTTTCCCTTGACGCGCACCGCACCAAATGCACACTGCCCTTGGTGCGATTGTGTGTCACCAGAGCCTTTGGGATGCGCTCCCCGTTGCACTGAATCAGCTGCCCGGCCGGTTCCATGATTTCGCGCGGGAACCGGTAGGTCGTATCAAGTGTGATGTGACTGGCCTGCGTCAAGCGCCGGAAGGCTTGCATGCCAGCCAGGCCTTGTGCGTTACGCCATGAGTAGATGGACTGATCGTCATCACCGACCACTGTAACCTGCACGTCCTGCTTGATGTGCTCCTTGACCCAATCGAATTGGACCTGATCGGTATCCTGGAACTCATCGATCAACATGTGTGTGGCGTTGAGTGGTTCCACGCTCCCATGACGTCCGGGAGGAATCCGCATGCCACGTACCGCCATGCGAAGCAAATCGGCAAAGTCGAAGGCGCCTACTCGATGTAGCAGTTGCTGATAGCGTTCATAGACCAGGACGCGAGGTTCATGATCGGGAGAAGGCAGCATGAAGTCCACGGCGGACTTGACGTGTTCGATGAACGCCACACAGCTGTCATAAGTCATGTCGCCATCGCTGGACCCAGCCTCCAGGAAAGCCTGGTGCATGTAGTCCATTTGCTGTGTGTCGCTGGCCAGTTTGAACTTCACGCCGGCGCGTTCGAGCTGCTTCTTGCACAAGCTGTGAAAGGTCCCACACACGAGTCGGCCACCTGCTTTGGGGGACTGACTGCGGATCCGTTGTTTGAGTTCGCGTGCCGCTTCGGAGGTGAACGTCACCCCGACAATCCGTGTATTCGAATCCTGAAGGATGCGTGCGGCGCGAAACTTGAGGACGGTGGTTTTGCCGGAGCCCGGGCATGCCGAAATGAGGCAGTGCCCGGGTACCTTCACGGCGCGTTGTTGTGCCTCGTTGAGCATCAGGAGGCGGCAGCTTCGGTTTCCGATGCGGTTGTCTTCGTCGACGTTGTCTTCATCGCCGCCTTACTCGTGGTCTTGGCGGTTGCCTTCGCCACCGTAGCCGGCTTGGCTGGTGCTGCATCCGTAGCCTTGGCGGTGCTTTCGGGTACCGCCTTGGATGCTACTGTCGGTTTGTCGGCATCCTCAGCCTTTTCCGGGACGGTAACGCTGTCGGTATCCTTCGCCTGACGGGCCTCTTCTTTGCGAGCGGCCTTCTCGGCGTCCTTCTGCTTTCGCTTGTTCTTCTCCCGTACGACGGCCGATTTGGCCTGGCGGCTCAGATTGAACAGTTGCCGGGACAGACCGATGATCATCTTGCGGTAATTGAAGATGATCTGACCGCGATCCATTCGAGACAAGAAGCCTGCGAACCAAAGGCTGTCGGCCAGCAACACGAGCTTGTCGTAATTGCGGACAATCGCGCCGAAGCGTGAGGCTTCAGGGCAATACATGGCCACCTCGAGTTTCAGCGGCTTGGTGTAACCGGTCGGCGCATCCGCGAGCTCCCCCTCTTTGATCTGGGTGAGCCGGGCGACTTCTTCATTGAGGGCCGTTTCGACCTTGTCGACCTTATCCTTCACCACCCTCTCTGCCGCCTGGACGGCTTCGTTCGTGTCGGGCAACGTGAAATAGAAGAAGTACAGTGACTTTTGAGCCATCACCAGGCCGAGGTGGTAGACGTATTGGGCCTGTTGCGTCTTGAAGTGGAAGGTCTCCATCTTGAAAGGCGTTGACTGATGCGGGCGCCAACTGGCCATTTCCAGACGACGCTTTTGCTTGGCTGACATGCGGTCGCTGGGTCCGCTCTGGCGCGAGGCTTCAAGGGTGGAAACGGAACCTTCAGAAACTTGTGCATTCACGGTACTGCTCCTTGCTGATGAGGTGGACGGATGTCCATCTTGTGAGCCTGGAGCGCCAGCAAAGGCGGGTATTGCGGCGTTTATTGGGGGGGTTTCAGGGCATGAGGTTTCTTCCAGTCAGCTCGAGCAGGGGCTTGCTTGACAGCGACGGAAGGGTGAAGTAGCTTGAACTCGTGAGTTTCTGGTTGATCATCGATCAACCTCATGCGCTGAGGGCCGCACAAAGCCCGAGTCCACCTTTGAAGGTGGTACACAGCTCCTTCGCGGAGCCTCCAGGCCAGGTGCCTGTTTCATGGCGGATCCATCCTTGATCCGCTCTTCCACGCAGCTTCGCTGCGTCACACGCCGGCGTCTGTCGGCACACATGCGTGAGTGAGCGACGTAACCCCGAGGGGTTGCCGACCGCCCCGGCATGTGCCACCGAGTCCTCGAACCCTGCTGCTCTCATGCAGCGGCTATCGCGTGCGTGGACTCCGATACACCACACCTGTCATTGCTCCTGACGTGATCTTTCGATCACCGGTCAGTGGCAGGTGTGTGTATCCACGACGGCAACGTCGTGCAGATTCCTATCGCCCTGTGGGTACATGTAGCCCACGTCGGGCCTCGTGTGTCTTTCGGGGAGACTTCCCTCTCCGACTGTGCATCGGAGAGTCATTTACTCCGGACACGCACAGTCCGATCAGGGGATTATCCATGCGAATTTCACTGAGGTATTTGCTTGCCATGGCAGTTGCTGCTGCTATTGGGTTTGTCGTCCTGTCTCACACCATCCCGCACGTTCGTCATGTCGTGCAGGACACCCATTGCAAGGTAACGGGACTTGCGCTCTATGCTCGTGGCGATGCCGCGAGGATTGATCGCAAAGTGGAAGCTGCCGTCAATGGCAAATCTTCCAAACTCCCATCGCCAACTATTTGTAGTGAGTGACACTTAGTTTCCCCGGACACAGCACCCATGCTTTGCAGGGTGCTTCCGGGGCCTTCCATAGGAAATTCATCATGAAACGATGTATATGGAACGAGGCTGCCGTTGCGCAGTGGCTGTTCGCCACGGCCATTATCGGTATGTGCGTTCCTTTCACGATGATGCTCGTTGAGGCGTTCAAGCACCTTTTCTGAGCCGATTGATTCATCCCCTCGGGGCACTGCCCCGTGAGGGCTGTGCTTTCGAGGATTTCACTCATGTCGCTTGCGCGGCATCACACTGGAGTTCTCTATGAACGCACTGAACAACCCCATTCGCCTGATGCAACTGGCTATCGTGACGACGATGGGCGCCATTATCCTGGCTACCCCGTTTCTCGTGTACATGATCCATCACGAATGGTGGACGATGGCCTGTTTTGGAAGCGCCTGCATGATAGCTGGCCTGGTGTTTGTGGCCGGTTTGAGCCATGACCTCGCGCTGGATTTGCGCAACAGACGTCAGCACCTTCCCGAGTTCCTGCGATCAGGACACTGACCGAGACCCATCACCTGGATAGGTGCCCCTTCACGGAGCATCTTCCGGGTGATGGCGCTTACATTCCCGGAGCGCGTTGTGATTTCCCCAGCCTCTCCTTGAGGGTGGCTGAGTAAAGCACTACCGGTTTTGTGGCCTAGCCACATAGGTTGCCGGGAGCCTCAAATCCCGATCACACGTATGCCTTGTTTCGTTTCCACGGAACTTTGCATGCTTTCCCGCGCAGGTACTCTAAAAAGGGCCTGCATTCCTTACGTGGACACAGGAGGAGTTATGTCCCGAACCCACGTCAACACGCACACGGTTTCCGGACTGCTTGCTGCAGATGCCGAGATCAGTGAATTGAACTACCCCCGCGGGGGCAAGAAGGTGTTCCGGTTTCAGTTCCGTATCGGATGTGATCGCATGTCGCGACGCGCCGATGGATCGCCGGAGAAAAAAACGAGTTGGTTTCGGATCCAGTTCGAAGGACATGAACAGGCCAAGAACTTTTACGAGGCCCGGTTGAAAAAAGGTGCCGAAGTGCTTCTGGTGGGTGAGCAACTCATCAATCAGGTCACAGACGATGTAGGCACTCGCTAC
>CAZEAV010000080.1:0-216 GCA_964510215.1 uncultured Iamiaceae bacterium | reverse complement strand
AAGGCCAAGACGATCCAGATCATTCAGGAGGCACGCAAAGAAAAGCCGTCCACGGCAGTGACCCCACAAGGTCGCCCGCAGTTGGCGGCGGTGCCGAGTGAGACACCGGTTCGTTCCGAATCCACCTCATCGCGTTTGCAACCGGCGCCACCCGGCCCTGAAACGAACGCACCACGCAAAGGGCAGTATGCCGTCGATACAGACCAGCTCAAGGCC
>CAZEAV010000079.1:0-8682 GCA_964510215.1 uncultured Iamiaceae bacterium | reverse complement strand
TTCAACAGCCTGGCCTCCGATACCAGCCTGAAGCACGATTGGGAAGCGAAGAACATCTGATGAGCGGCCGAGCGCGCGATCCGCGGCAGGCACCATCCGGCGGGTCTGCCGGTGCTCCGGGTGGATTGCTCAGGCGGTGAGCGCGGCCGCGGCCAAGCCTGGCAACGTCAGCGCCAGGTCGTCGCTCCAACCCCTCGAGCTGTTCACGTAGTCCACCACCGACCGCCAGGAAGGCAACGATCGGTCCACGCACGGGCCTCCGGTCGCATAGCCGGACGGCACGCTCAGATCGCCCAGGTCGGAGATGCACCGCCGGAGACGGATGATCGCCCGACGGGACAGGCCGGTCGCAGCCTGGCTGTCGGTGTGGTCGAACACGTCGGTGAGGCCCTCGGATGTCACATACTCCAGGACCGCGGTCGGGTCGGTGTGCGGGCCCACCACGGCACCACGTATGTCGGGGCTGATGAGCCCGGGCCGGTCGGCCTCGTGGCTCCGCGGCGTCACCAGATCGACCAGCGCGTCGGCCGTTCGTGCCCGCCGGGCCGGCCAGACCCGTTTGATCCCGGCCTGGGCCAACCGGAAACGCACCAGCGGGCGCACCCCGACGCCATAGAGTCCGATGATCCGCAGGTTCGGGTGTACTTGGCGGGCCGTGTGGGCGACGTCGAGGCTCCAGAAACGGTCCCAGTGCAGGTGGTCCGGCGACACGCCGAACAAGAGCACGTCGAAGCGTCGCCAGTCGGATTCACTCCAGGCGGTCGCTTCGTCGGGCGACCCTGCGTCCACGACGTTGCAACCGGCGTTTCCGAGTGCGGACAACCGTCCGATGCGCTCGATCTCGTCGGCTTCGACCACGCCAATACGGTTCGCCATCCTTGCTCCTCCCTCAGGACTTGTCGTTCGTGACACGTTGTACCCGGATTGCCCGGAACACGCAATGGGGACAAGTCCCCGTGTCGGGGAGCCCGGTCGACAGCGCGCGCATACATCGGATATCCGAATGCTCGGTCGATTGTGTGCGATCACGACCGAAATGTCCAGAGCGGCGGCCAAAAATGAGACCTGAGGCCTAGTCAGATCTCACGCTTCGTCGCGGTCATCTCCACTGCGTCACGATTCTGGTGGTCCGAAGGGCGACGCTCAGTCGCGACGTGCAACTCCTCGTCACTGCGGTTGGAGTTTCGTGTCGGGGTCGGCGTTGGGATCGTGGCTGATCAGCTTCGCGTAACAGTGGTCACGGTCGATGTGCTCGTTCGTACACCAGCCGAGCGCGCCGTCGGCATCGTCGTAGGGCTGACCGACCACCACCACCCAGTAGCCGGGTTCGAAGTCTTCGAAGTCGCTGCTCCGGATCAAGAGCACGTTGTCGTACTCATCGGTGTAGTCCTCGTAGTTCTGCAGGATCGCCTCGTTGTCCCACGTCTTTCCGTCGGCCACGAGACCGACCTTCTTCGAATCGATCTGGGGCACCCAGGAGTTCACGAGACTCTCAACCGCGTCCTGGTCGGAATCGGCGATGCTGCTCAGCGAACTCGCCGCCGCCGATTCGGCGTCGTCGGTGGCCGCCGTGGTCGGCGGTGCGGTTTGTGGAGCGACCGTCCGGGGAACCGTTGCCGGAATCGTCGACGGGACGGCATCGGTCGTCGGGGACGTCTCGGAGGACTCTGGAACCGTGGTCGACTCCCTGGCGGGCAGCGTGTTCGAGTTGACCGTCGCCAGCTTGTGACTGTTGCCGCCGCGATTCACCAGCACCAGTACCAGTACGACCGCGAGAATCACCGCAACGGCGCCGAGCCCGCCGACCGCCCACCAGATCTTCCCGTTGTCCTTTCCACCCGACTCCGACGGCCCGTATCCCGACGGGCCCGAAGGTCCCGCTGCGGCCGTAGGCCCGGGGACCGGTGGAACGGCTCTGGTGGGCTCATCCCACATTCCCGTCGGTTCCGCCCGTGGCGAACCCGGCGGTAACGACGAGGAGGTGACCATCGGAACCCGTGGCTCGGCGCCCCCCATCGCCGGGCCGGTCGCCTCGCCGGTGCCGCGACGCTCGCCACATTGGGTGCAGAAGTCGGTGCCCGCCTCGCTGCGCGTGCCACACACCCGGCACTGCCACGTCTGCCCGCCGGACTGCCCGTAGCCGCTCATCGACGATGTCCTCCCAGGCTCATCCGGTGGCCCCTACTGTCCCGCCGGACGGACCGATCCGGGGGCGGGACGGTCCGGTCCGGCGAGACGTTCGCCGTACAGGTCCTTGTACACCGCCCAGGACTCGGCACGCAGACGTTCGATCGCGTCGGCGTCGCCAGCATTGTCCAGGAACGGCCTCCAGTGCTCGTCGGCAAGGTAGCGGTGCCGAGCGGTGAACTTCCCCTTGAGCGCGGCGAACGAGTCGAACCCGACCGCGGCGATCGCGAAGGAAACGTCGTCGGCCGCGAACTCCGAGAACGCGTCGAGCAGTCGGGTCGACCAGTCGTCCATCGACGAAGCGCCCTGCAGCGTATGCAGCAACAGATACTCGAAATGCGCGGGCGTGCGCACGTAGCCGAACGCACCGTCAGTGGCGGTGACCAGCACCATCGGGGACGGCACCTCGAACCGGCGATGGTTCACCCGGAACGGCCGGTCCGCGGCAATGAGGTTCTCCATCGGCTGGTCGTTGCGGATCAGCTCGAGGGCATCGTCCTCGCGGGTGTCGTCCCGACTCAACACCTGCAGACCATTCGGAGGCGTGAGCAGGAACCCGCGCGAGTCGCCCGCCCAGAGCGCATCGACGGAACCTCCATGAGATTGTCCGGCGTCGAACGCGATACACGCGGCCGTGGTGGGCAGGACCCGGTGCAGCGAACCTCGCACCGCGGCACGCGAGGCGGGCAGGTTGTCTGCCTCGTCGGCCAGCACCTTCCGCAATGTGGCGGCGAGCCCGCCGGTTTCCAACGCCCGGTCGTTGCCGGCAACCGCGTCGACGAACCAGGCCTCGACCACGTCACGTACCAGCCTGGCTGCCACCCACGCGCCGGAGAGCTCGGTGCCGTCACTGGTGGTGCGGGCGACGCTCGCCCCGGCGCCGCCGGTGCCGTCATACACACCGATGATGCCGCGGCCACTCGAGTGGATGCGCAACGTGGGCTCAGCATCTTCGCCTTTGCCGCTGCGCTTTTCGAACCAGCCTGCCGTGGCGGCACAGTCGCGGCGGCCCATCGCCCAGACCTGCCCCTGCTCGGTGGTCCTGGGCATGAGGCGTCGCGTTCCGACATCCTCCAGACGGACTGCAGACCCACCTGGAACCGCGATCGTCCACTCGGCGGCCACACGCTGACGTTGGCGCCTGCCCGCGGAACCGGCCAACGCCGGAACCTCACCGACTCCGCCGCCGCCAACCGCTTCGCCGGGCCAGGGTGCGGCCGCAGCGCCAGCCCCGGTCGCACCGGGCGAGCCCATGGGAGCCGCCCCCGCGGGCACGACGCCGCCCGGGCCGGGTCGGTACGGATACGGCGGCCCGACGGCCATGGCCATCCCCATACCCGGGGCCGGTCCGGCGCCGTCGTTGCGGCGCTTCGCTCCCATGAGCGCAGCGCCCGCCCCACCACCGATGATCAACCCGGCAAGGCCGCCCAGCATGAGCTTTCCCGACGACGACCCATGAGAATCGCCTCCGGGAGCAGGTCGTGACTTCCCCCCGCTTCCGTCGGAAACGGTGGTCGTCGGCAGGGCCGACGTTGACATGGCCCCTAGCTCGATGTCCGCAGAGACAGGGACCACTATGTCGTTCGAGGTTACTGTGATCGGCGCGACCCCCGAGCCGCCCGTCCACGTGACCGTCGCCGGCAGCGTCACGTCCCTCCCGAGGTCGGGGTTCACCGCGTTCGTTGTCGGCGTCGGCCTACCCGTGGAGTCATCGTTCTGACTCGATCCGACTCCTAGGGGCAGAATATCGCATTTCGTTCCGCCAATCTTGAGCACAGCACCGGAAATCTTGACTGGTAGGTCTGCTGCTTGAGCCGAGCCAACGGATTGCCCGTCCAAATTCAGATGCTGAGACGAAATGTCCAGCGTCAGGGATCCTGCCGCTTTCCCCTCGGCCTTCGTGAAGGCAATGCTCTGCGCGGCTGGCTGGTCCACAGCTGCCAGTGCAGGGTCATTACTCGAACTGCTGTCGGCCAAGCTAAATGCTTTGGCTGACGTTTCACTATTGATCCAAGCAAGCGTCCCCTCAGGACGAGTCACCGCGTCTGCGTAGTTGACGACGACAGACCCTTCAAGCGCATTCCTTCCGTTCACCTGATCGACGCCGCGCACAGGGTCATTCGGGTTCACCTGACTCAGCTTGAGGGATCCGTCATCGCTCGAATAGAAGGTGACTTTCGTATAGTGATTCGACAGCTCCGCGTCGAGGTCCTTGATCCGCTTCTGCGAGTAGTGGTCGTCACGCCCGCCGGGGAGTTGATCGGCGTCGAGAATGACCGCTACGGGTGTGCCCACCTTTTTTGGCTTAACCGCGCAGCCCGTCGGAGCAACAGCGTCTGTTGTGGCCGACAACGGCGTTGTTCCTACTGGCCCCGACACTGCGCCGGCGGCGGTCGCACCCACGAGCGCGCCGATCCCCGCGAGCGACAACGTGCCGGCCAACAAACGGCGGCGAAGGTGCGAGGTGCGTGTCGACACAGGTGGACGGGTCGTCATCCGGGCTTCTCCCTCTCTGAGGTGAGTCGGCAGCATCCCACGGAGCGCGCGCGCGTTCCGGCCCGAATGTCGCGCGCACCTCCGGCGCGACGCTCCGAGCCGTGACCGAGTTCTGTGGCGCCTGCGGCAATCCCGTGCCTCCTGGCGCCGCCGCCTGCCCTGACTGTGGCACCGCCCGGATGGGCACCGTCGCGACCGTTTCCTCGGGCACCATGCCCTCGCCGCGCACCGGCGCCAAACAGGTGCACAACTCCCAGTACCCTGCGCCGACCACTTCCGAGCCGACCGTCAGGCGGGACACTGCAGCTCGCCCCCCGGTCGGGGTGCCGTCTCCGACCTATGCACCGCCGCCCGGCCCGGCGTCACCTGCGCCAGGGCCCGGGCGACACCGAGGTCTTGCCATCGGACTCATCTCCGCCGCGGTGGTGGTGATCGCCGCCGTCGTGGTGACGCTCATCGTGCTGGCCAACCACCACGACCCACACCGTCTCGCAACCGACAACGGCGACCAGGTCGTCGACGCAACCGCTGCGCCCGACACGACCGCTGCGGCCGCGGAGGATGACGACTCGGACGAGGCCTCCACCACCGAGACCGCGCCTTCCACGACGGCCGGCTCCGAGCCCGGCGTTCCGATATTGGTCGACGGCGCGACCGACGAGAACGGCAGCGTGGACATCATCCAACGCCTTGCCACCGCACTGGCCGACGGCGATTGGGACACCGCACGCTCGATCCGCCCCGATCTGTCCAGCGATGACTCCCAGCTCGAGAGCGGCTACGGCGCTCTGGAGAAATCCACCGTGATCGCGACATCGGTATCCCCTGACGGAACCGATGTGCGAGGTGCCTATCTGGCATGGGAAGACCCGAACGGCGCGCAACAGACATCGGTCTATTGCGACCACTGGACCGTCGATCCCACCGATGGCGTCGTCACCCACGAGGCTTCGACCGGGCTACCCTCCCGGCCGGACGCGTGGTCGGGCTGGAAGTCACCGGGCGACGTGGCCGACCAAGTCGGGCAGATCTGCGGATGACACCGCCTGCCCGCGAGGCCCGTCGCTGCCGTTCAGCGCCGCGACTGCTCGCTTTCACTTACTGGGTTGCCGCGGCGGTGGTCCTTTCTGCCTGCGCGTCCGGGGGCCGCTCCACGTCGGCTCCGGCGCGTGCCTCGACGACCCGAAAAGACCCGTCCACCACGTCCACCACGTCGGCCGACGCCCCAGCTTCCACCGCGCCCACGAGCGCTTCCCCGTCGACGACCGCCCCACCGAACGCGCACTGCGCTGCGGTCAGCGGGAACGTCGACAGCCCTGGCGGCGTGTCGCTGGTGCGGGCGCCCTCCACCGATCACCGGCGATCCGCCGTGGTGATGCTGCACGGCTACACCGCGACGACCACGGGTGAGGAGAACGTATCGGGGTGGACCAGCTTCCTTGCCGGCACCGACGCCCTCGTCGCCTACCCTCAGGGAAACCCCACCGATCAGGGCGGCTACGGGTGGACCACAGGGACCGCGGAGTTCTCGACCTCGGGCACCGACGACGTCGGCGCGATCGCCAAGATCCTCGACTGGCTCGTCCAAGACGAATGCGTCGACCCCGACCAGATCCTGATCGCCGGTGAGTCGAACGGGTCCGCGATGGGTCTGCTGCTGGCATGCAGTGGACGCATGCCGGTCACGCCCCGGCTCTATGCGCTGGCGATTCCGGCCGTGGACGGGAACGTGACGAGCAGATGCGCCGGCGCCAAGCCGTTCCCGATCGTCGTGTTCGCAAGCCGGTTGGACGCCACCGTGCGCTACAACGGCAATCCCGGCGACCCGTCGGCCCCGAGCGCGCCGAAGGCGTGGTTCACCACCCTCATCCCGAGCCTGGAAGGGTGCAACAGCTCCAAGGGCTCCACCCGGCAGGTCCCCGACGGCGACCTACTCACCTATGCCGGCTGTCGGCAGAAGGCCGCGATGTTCTCGGTCGACGACGGCCACCACACGTGGCCCGGCGGGCCGACCGGGGCCGCCGGACTCGATCCGGGCAGGTTTCCCGCTGCAGAGATCGCCTGGTGCGCCAGCGGACTGCACGCCACCCCAAACCCGGTACCGGACTGCTCCGGCGTGCTCGCCGCCTACGGTCTGGGCTGACCGGGCATCAGAGCGAGCGGACGCGCGCGATCTGAACCGCACACCGCGCGCTCGATCACGCGAGTCTCCTCGAACTGCCGACGATTCCGAGGGAGACCTCTGCCAACGATGTCCATGACCACCTGCCCCCATTGCGGCCGACCGGTAGCAGCCACGAGTCAGTTCTGCGCCGGTTGCGGCCAATCCACCGTTGCGGCCGCTGCTCCTCCGACAATGCCCGGGGCCCCCGCCCCTGGCTACACGTCCCCCGCTCCGGGAACTCCGGTTCCCGGAGGGTCGCCGTACGTGGCCAACGCCACCGGATTTCTCAAGTCACTGTTCGATTCGTCCTTTGCGTCTCTGGTCACCCCGCGCCTGCTGCGTGTGTTCTGGATCATCTTCCTGATCTTCTGGTCTGCGTATTCGGCACTCTGGTTCATCCTCGGCCTCACATTGGTGGCCGATTCCCCGGTGATGATCCTGGTCTCACTCATCGTGGTGCCGGCCGTCTATCTCATGGGCCTGATCTTCTACCGGGTCGCCTTCGAGTTCGTCGCGGCATTCTTCCGAATGGCCGACGACGTCCGGGAACTTCGCGGTTCGGATCGTGTCCGATGAGCCGTACATCGGACCGGTCCGGTGGGCGCCGGCCGGCCCAGGCCCAGCGCGGCCCCTCTCGAACGTGTAATGTAGGCAGTATCGACCCTCAGTGGAGTGGAGGAAATCATGAGTGACGGTAGTTCCGGTTTGAAGGGTTCGATGGGCGGCAACCGCCCGGCCGAGCCGATGCCCCAGCCACCACCTGCGGCGGCGCCGCAACCCCCGCCGACGGCGGCACCCCAACCGCCGTCGGCGGCCGTGTATCCACCACCGGGCGCGGGTACTGCGGCTCCGCCCGCCACGACCGGATATCCCGCGCCGGCGCCCGCCGCGGGCTATCCGTCGGCCGCGCCTGCCGCTCCAGGCTTCGTGACCGACCAGAGGACGAACACCGCGGTGACCATCATCGCATGGGTAATCGCGGTCGTGACCTTGCTCTACATGTTGCCCTGGGCAATCGCCGCAACCCGGGGAAAGTCGAACGCCACCGCCATCGGACTCGTCAATTTCCTGCTCGGCTGGTCAGTGATCGGATGGATCGTTGCTCTCGTGATGGCGTGTGGCTCGCACAACGTCGTCGCTGCTGCAGGCTCGACGAACATCACCGTCGTTCAGGCGGGATTCAGCGGTGCCCCTCAGGCGGCGCCCGGGACGCCGACCGGCTATGGGGCAGGGTCCGGTCCGGCGGGACCCGCGCCCTATGACACGACCGCCGAGCAGACACCACCGCCCGGGCTGCCTCGGTAACACAGCACGCTCACCGCTCAGCCTGACCACCGACCAAGCGGGTTCTCATGAACGGCTACACGACCGGGCCGAGCTGTCCGTCCTGTGGCCAACCCATGTCACCAGCGGCGCGATTCTGCGGCCACTGTGGGCACGCAGCGGGAGCAGGATCATCTCCTTTCACACCTGTGGGTGCGACGGCAACGGGAACATCCTGGCCGACGTTCCCATCCGAGAAGCCGACGGTACCGCCGTACGCCGGCGCCGGACCCGCCGCGGGGCGTGTACCCAGCGTCTCGACCACCGGCACCGGGACCACATGGCCGGGCACGCCGACCGCGGCGGCCGGTGGCGCGCCGCCGTACGCCGGGCCGCCGGGCTCCCCCGCGGTCGGCCCGTCGGTTGGTCCATCTTCGGGCGTGTTCCATCGGCTTCGCACCGGCGTCAACGGCTCCACCGCATTCGCTGCAACGATTCTCGGCGTACAGGCGTGGGGCGGCATCGGCTGGGGAATCGTGATCCTGATCGTCGGTGGTCTCACCGACAGTGTG
>CAZEAV010000078.1:0-8752 GCA_964510215.1 uncultured Iamiaceae bacterium | reverse complement strand
CCCGCTCCCCCCAGATCGAGACGTGATCGGAGAGCCCGATGTCTGCAACCGCCCCTCGGAGAAACGCGGCCCGTCGCGTCGACCCTTCGAGCACCGCGCCGCACAGATCTGGTATGGCCCTGGCCAGCGCGAGTCCCGGAATCCCCGCGCCGGAACCGAGATCGACGAAGAATCGAGCGGTCGGGGAGACCGCGTCGAGGAAAAGTCGCGCGTGGTCCAGGTGCGATTCGACCGGCCCCGGGCCCAGGAACCCGCGGGACCGGGCGTCGTCGAGCACGGCTCGGAGGCGCTCATCGATCACAGGGTCATCCCCGGCTACCAGAGCAACCGGGTCGGCCACTCGACCCGTCGTGTCAGTCGTCGCCGGGAACGATCTTGACCCAGCGTCGCGGCTCACGACCCTCGGAGCTGGTGTGCACGCCTTCGATCGCGTTGACCGTGTCGTGCACGACTTTCCGATCGGACGACGCCATCGGCTCCAACGCTTTCGCGGTGCCGCTGGCCCGCACATCGGCCGCGATCTTCTCGACGAAACTGACCAGGGCCTCACGGCGCCTGGCGCGATACCCGTTGACATCGACGTGGACGTGTCCTTCCCAGGACCCGGCGGCCTGCTTCTGCAGTGAGATCCTCGTCAGGTCCTGGATGGCGTTCATCGTCTGACCGCGTGGGCCGATCAACATCCCCAGGTCATCGCCTTCGATCTTGACGTCGGCATTCGTGTCGTCGCTTCGTTCGGTCGACACCCGACCGTCGATACCGACGGCTTCGAGGAGTCCTGTCAGAAATGATGTTGCCGCGGCAACTTGCTCATCCAGGGTCATGGTCATTGTGGCTTCTTCTTTCTTGGCGGAATTGCCGGATCGATTCGATGAGGCCGACTCGGCTTTGTCACCGCGCCGTGTCCCGTCAGCGGTTTCCTTCTTGTTCGAGGAACGATTCGATGACTTCTTCCTGGCGCCGCCTTTTCCTTTCGCCGATGCTCGATCGGCGCCCCCAGATGATCGTGGGCGGCGCTCCGTCTTGGGTCGGGGAGTCCGTGGTCGGACCCTGGCCCGTACCCGCGCACCGCCACGACTCTGGCGAAAGAGCCCCTGACGTGGTTGCTCCACGACGTCGAACTCGGCTTCGTCGTGATCGACCCCCAACTGATCCAGCGCCGCCTCTTTGGCCGCCTCAACTGTTTTTGCAGTTATCTCAATCCATTCCATTCAATCTCTCCTCTCCCGGTTCGACGGACTGTCCGGTGCTTTTCTGCTCGGCGCTTTTCTGCTCGGCGCCTTCCGGCTGGGCGCGCCGGCACGGTCCGCTCCGTTGGCCGAACCGCTCTCGGATCGGCGCTTCTTCGACGCGGTCGGGCGCTTCTGTCCCGCCTTTTCCCCACCGTTCCCGCCGCCCGAGGCACGCTTGGCGCCCGACCTCGCAGGCGATTTGGCGCCGCTCCCGGAGTCGGACGACGCGCGACGGGCCCCGGTTCCATTGCCGGACCCGCTCCTGGCACCAGCCTTGGTCTTCGACTTGGTACCGGCTTTCGACCGGTTGTCTGCGGCCGACTTGGACGCCCCGTTCCGAGCGGAACCTCCCGACGATTTCTGTCCGCCCTTCTTCCCGCCGCCGGACTTCGTGGACGCGGTCCGTTGGCCGTTCTTGGAAGCGGCCTTGCCCGAGGCCTTGTTCGGGCCCGATGCCTTGTTCGACGGGGCGTCCCCCCGCGTACCGTTCCGGTTCTTGGGCCTGGTGCCTTTGGGGCCAGACTTCGTCTCGGATGCGGAGGCCTCGATCGCCCGTCGTTCCTTGGCGCGCTTGCCGACCTGGGGAAGCGCGTCCGGGGATGGCTTGAACTGTTCCCAGAAGCCCTTCCGCTTCGCCGGCTCCTCCCCCTCCTCGGTCGCGGTCGCCGGAATGGCAATCGCGTTCGGTCCGCTGTAAAAGGTTCTCGTCACCATGGCCTGTTGGCCAATACGGAACAGTGACGAAACGAGGAAGTAGACGACAACCCCAGCCGGAATGACGATGTAGATGAATCCCATCACGACCGGCATGACTTTCATCATCATCTGCTGCGTCGGATTCTGATCGCTCTTCTTCGGTTGGCGACTCTGGATCTGCTGTTGTTGCAGGTACGTCAAGCCGATGACCACGAGGACCATGATGATGTAGGGAAATGCGTGCGCCAGACCTTGACCAAACGCGCTCATCGCGCTCTGGGAGAGGTCGAGGCCGAAAGATCCCATCACCCGGGTACTCGAAAGGCTCTCGTAGAGCTGCGACGTGCTCTTTAGATACGAAGGGTGAAAAAAGCCTGCGTGTGCATAGGTTCCGATGTTCGTGCAATGGTTGACGCCGTTCATGGCACACGCCATCGAGTGGCCCAGGTCGGCCCCGAACGGACCCCGCCTGGTCAGCCCCAGCAACACCTCGTACAGAATGAAGAACACGGGCAACTGCAGCAGCATCGGGAGACAGCCACCCAAGGGAGAAATCTTGTTCTCCTTGTAGAATGCCATCATCTCTTCATTGAGCTTCTGCCGGTCGTCCTTGTACCGGTTCTGCAGCTTTTTCATTTCCGGTTGAAGTGCCTGCATCGCAAGCATCGACCGGGTGCTCTTGAACGTCAACGGCGCCAAGACCAGCATGATCACGATCGTGAACAGGATGATCGATCCGCCATAAGACGGCCAGATCGAATAGAGGATCTCGAGCAGTCGAGCGAGAATTCCGAACATTTACAAAGGTTTCCGTTCTGGTACGGGATCCCAACCGTGCCCGCCCCAGGGATGGCAGCGGGCGATACGACGCAGGGCCAACCAGGTTCCCCGCACGGCGCCATGGACCGCGAGCGCTTCCAAGGCGTAATCGGAACAGCTCGGATCATAGCGACACGGCGACGGCCGGCCGGCGTGGGCCCCCTGGTAGGCGCGGATGGGGAATTGCAGCACACGCGCGCCGATGCCGGGGGTGTCCACGCTCACCGCGGGGCTCCACGGCCGGCGACCTGCTGCAGGAGCGCGGATGCGGTCGACATCAGGACCTCGTACGGGGCGTCCACGGCCTCTCGCGTGGCTCCCACCAGGTAGGTTCCCTCGGGAAAGACGACGCCGTCGTCAGCGTCGAGGGTCGCGAACACGCTGCGGAGACGCCGACGGATCCGGTTCCGCTGCACGGCATTTCCCACCCGTTTCGACAAGGCATAGGCAATTCTGGTGTGCCCGACGGGTTCGGGGACGTACGCGAGCCGCAACATGTCCCTACGGACCCTCGTGGCCGGGCGGCGCAGCGCCTCGAAGGACCCACGGTCCCCGACCCGCTCGATCAGGCTGACAACCGGGCGCGACCGCGACGGCGGCGGTTCCGGATGATCGTTCGACCCGAGCGGGTCGACATACGGTGGCGGAACCCGTGGCGACGGGAGCGCTTCCGTACACTTGGTTGATAGGTGCGTTTCACAACTGCCTCCGAGCAAGATCCGACGGTCTCCCCGAGTTCCGGGAAGACGGGGGAGCGTCCACGACATCCGACGAGACCGATCCTTCACCGGGGTGTCGGAGTCTGAAATTCGCATCGTCGGCGATCCACGATGGGGTCAGACCGTTCCACGATAGAGGGTGCGGCTCACCTGAAACAACCGCGGGTTCCCCATCGGTCGTACCGCCCGCAGCCGCCCAGCCGAGGTGGTGCTACGTTTTGTTCCGGCGCACCGAACAGAGGGAGTCGCCGGCAGGGTAGGGTCGGCACACCGTCGACCGACGACGGCAGGACCCGTTATCCACAGTTGTGGACGTGCTTGTGGATTTTGCATCGACAGAGAGGTGAAAAACGCAGGTGGTACAGCCCAGCGACGTGTGGACGACATGCTGTGACCTCCTCCGACCGCAGGTCTCCGACGCGGTCTGGAGGTCGACGTTCAACGACGCCCGTGCCGTGTCGCTGGAAGGCACGCTGCTGACCATCGCGGTGCCAAACCCGCTCAGCCGGGACCGCCTCGCCGGCACCTATGAGTCGCTCATCCTCGACACCCTCGCGGACGCGGCCGGTGAGGCACTGCAGTTCGAGGTCCGCGTCGACGGGGTGGCGCCGCTGGAGGAAGAGCCACTTCCGCCCCTGGCCCCGATCGCCGAATCCGAGCCTGTGGTCGACGACCGGGTCGCCGAAGAGGAACACGACGACGAGTCGTTCACCGATTCGGACCGGTACACCTTTGCGTCCTTCGTCGCCGGCCCGTCCAATCGTTTCGCCCATGCGGCCGCGCTGGCGGTCGCGGAAAAGCCGGGCCGCCATTACAACCCGCTGTTCATCTACGGCGACGCGGGACTCGGCAAGACCCACCTGTTGCAGGCGATCACGCACTACATCAGGGAGAACTACCCCGACTTCACGGTCCGCTACGTCTCGTCCGAGACCTTCCTCTCTGAATTCGTCGACGCGGTCCGCGCGGGTGAGGCCGAGCACTTCAAGCGTCGCTACCGCGACGTCCAGGTCCTCCTCGTGGACGACATCCAGTTCATCGAAGGGCGCGAGGAGACCCAGGTCGAGTTCTTCCACACGTTCAACTCCCTGCACCAGGCCAACCGCCAGATCGTGCTGTCCTCGGATCGCCCGCCCGACGCGATAGGCAAGATCGAGAACCGTCTGCGCAGCCGCTTCAAGATGGGGCTGATCACCGACATCCAGCGACCCGACCTGGAGACCCGACTGGCGATCCTGCGCAAGAAAGCCGAGCGCGAGACCATCGAGATCCCCGACGAGGTACTCGAGTTCATCGGCGCGAACATCTCCGACAACATCCGCGAGTTGGAAGGGGCGCTCACGAGGGTCACGGCCTATGCCAGTCTCACCCACGAGCCACTGACGGTCGAGCTCGCCGAACGTGTGCTGGCCACCGAACTCGGCGACCGGACCGAACGTCCACTGACGCCCGAGGTGATCCTTCAGGCGACCGCGGAGATGTTCGGTTTCCCCGTCGACGACCTGAAGGGAAAATCCCGCCAGCGCCCGTTGGTGTTGGCCCGCCAGGTCGCCATGTACGTGATCCGGGAGACCACGGATCTGTCCTATCCGGCGATCGCGCGCGCATTCGGAGGGCGTGATCACACCACGGTCATGCACGCCGTGGACAAGATCGGCAACCTCATGAAGGAACGGCGCCAGATCTTCGACCAGGTCACGGAGTTGATGAATGCCGTCCGCAAGTGACCCACCCGAGCCTCTGGATCGCCGTCGGCCTGTGGACGGACCGCGCAGCCATCCAGGTCGGCGCCAGGTCGGGGTGTGGACTTTCCCGGGGTCCGGTGGTGGACGGAGGAGTGGAAAGTTCGTGGTCGTCCACCGGTCGGGGATGAGCCGACCCCGGGGGCTGTGGAACACTGTGGACGCCGACGGGAAGGCGAATGTGTCCGTGAACTGGGACGATGATGCTTCGTCCACAGTCCACAACCCCTACCACCACTACAAAGCCTTGAACACGAAAAGAACGAAAGAGGAAGTGGGGACAACGTGAAATTCCGATGCGAACGCGATGTGCTGGCCGAGGCGTTGTCCGCGGCCACTCGGGCGGTGGCCAGTCGGGGAGGCGCCCTGCCGGTGCTCTCCGGGGTTCGGTTGCACCTGACCGGTTCCCGGCTCGAGGTGACCGGTACCGACGTGCAGCTCTGGATCACGGTGACCGTGGACGTGGACGGCTCCGATGACGGAACGGCCGTGGTTCCCGCCCGCATCGCCCAGGAGGTGGTGCGCTCGCTGCGATCCGGTGCGGTGACCTGCTCGGTGGCCGACGGTGAATTCGCCATTTCGTCGGGCCGGTTCAATTCCACCATCCGCACCCTCCCGGTGGAGGAGTACCCGGCGCTACCCGAGCTGGCCGAATCGTCGGTCACGCTGGACGCCGCCGCTTTGTCCGAGGCATTGCGCCAGGTGGTGCCGGCCGCATCGGGTGATGATGCCCGACCGATCCTGACCGGCGTGCTCTTCGCCGCCGAGGGCGACGGGTTGCGACTGGTCGCCACCGACTCCTACCGCCTGGCGGTCCGGGACGTGGCCGGCGCCGGGGTGTTGGGAGAGGAGCAGCAGGTGCTCGTGCCTTCCCGCGCGCTGCGCGAGGTCGAGCGTCTGCTGGGCCCCTCTGCGTCGTTGACCTTGCGGCTCACCCCGCGCGACGCGTCGTTCGAGGTGGCCTCGGAGCACGCGACGACGCGGCTCACCACCCGTCTGATCGAAGGCGACTTCCCCAACTACCGCCAGCTCATCCCGTCGGAGTACCCGAACGAGCTGACCGTCTCGCGGGAAGTGCTCGGTGAAGCGGTGCGACGGGTGAAGTTGATGGCGCGGGAGTCGACCCCGGTGCGGTTGTCGATGTCGGCGGACGGTGTGGAACTCGTCGCGGTCACCCAGGATGTCGGCCAGGCGTCCGAGGCGGTGGACGCGACCTTCAGCGGGGAGGAGCTCACCGTGGCCTTCAATCCGGATTACCTGTTGGAAGGGATCGAGATCGCCACCGGCGACGAGGTGACCCTGTCGACGTTGGACGCATTGAAACCCGCCGTACTCCGCTCGTCGGACTCCGCCGATTTTCTGTATCTGTTGATGCCCGTACGGGTGTCCTGATCGGTGCGGCCGGGTGCTGCTGAGGACCATCGAACTGGTCGACTTCCGGAATTACGCGTCGCTGTCGCTCGAGGTTCCGCCAGGGGTGACGGTGCTGGTCGGGGCGAACGGTCACGGAAAAACGAATCTGCTGGAAGCGGTGGGCTACCTCGCGAACCTGTCTTCGTTCCGCGGGGCGGCCGACGCGGTGTTGGTGCGCAACGGTGCCGAAGCGGCGGTGATCCGTGCCGAAGCCGAGCGTGATCGTCGTCGGCTGCTGATCGAGACCGAGATCCGGACGCGCGGGCGAAATCGGACCATGGTGAACCGTCAGCCGCTCCGGCGGTCGCGCGACCTGCTCGGCGCGTTGCGTGTCAGCGTGTTCTCCCCCGACGATCTGGAGCTGGTGAAAGGGTCGCCCGGTGGGCGGCGACGTTACGTGGATGAGCTTGCGGTGTCGATGGACCCCGCACTCGATGTCCGGCGGACCGAGGTGGACCGGATTCTACGACAGCGCAACGCGTTGTTGAAGCAGGCCAGAGGGAAGCTGAGCGACGACGTCGCGGCCACCCTGGCGGTGTGGGACACCAAGCTGGCCGAGGCGGGCGAGGCCCTGGGCCGGATGCGCGCCGCGGTGGTGGAGGCTCTGGCACCGGTTCTGTGGGCGGCGTATGAAGCGCTCGCGGGCGGGGGACGCCGGACCTCGATCCGGTACGAGCCGATCTGGACGAAAGTTGGGCTCGCCGCGGCACTGGCCGAGGCCCGCGCCGATGACCTACGGCGCGGGGTGTCGACCGTCGGTCCCCACCGTGACGAGATCGACCTGGGGCTCGGCGGTGACCCGGCGCGCACGCACGCTTCCCAGGGCGAACAGCGCAGCATCGCGCTGGCCCTGCGGCTGGCCGGGCACCGTCTGGTGACCGATGCGACCGGCTCGTCGCCGATCCTGCTGTTGGACGACGTGTTCAGCGAACTGGACACGTCCCGGCGGGACGCCTTGCTGGCGAACCTTCCGGTCGGTCAGACCCTGATGACCACGGCGGCCGACGTGCCCGCGGGCACGAATCCGGACCTGGTGCTGCAGGTGGTCGACGGTGCGATAGCGACATGATGTGCGATCGACTTGGGAGGCGCACCTGGGCGCCCCGTGTGGGTGTCCGCAGGTGGGTCTGTCGCGGGTCGAAAACTTCGGGTTGAGATACTCTCGCTGGTGTTGTAGGATCATGTTGCCTTCGGAAGGGAGCATGCAGTGGAGCCTGAGGCACCGGAAACGGGTAGTTCCGGTATCGGGAAGGGGCGGATCGACCGTCGCAGCGCGCTGAAAGCGTTGGGTGCCGGTGCTGCGGGTGCGGCGCTCGCCCAACCACTGATCTTGAAGACGTTCGCGACCCCCGCTTGGGCGGCGGGCACCTCGCTGATCCCCCGCACCCAGGGCTACACACCGACCGTGCACAAGGTGACCGTGCCGGCGAAGCGATCGGTGTCCTACACCTTGAGCGGTGCCGGCGCCGGTGGTGGGGGTGGTGAGTTGACCGACGGTGGCGACGGTGGCGCAGGCACCCAGTTGAGTGGTGTGATCGGCAGCCAGAACACCTCATGGTCCCTTTCCTGGATCCTCGGCGAAGGAGGCCACGGAGCCGGCAATGGCACGCAGCCGCCACCGGAGGGTGGCCGGTCGCTGTACGGCGCCGGCGGCGATGGTGGTCAGGAAGGGCAGGTCCTGTTCCTCGGAACCACCGACACCGCGGGAGGGAGCGGTGGTGGCGCGAGTGCCATTTCGAATGCGTCCGACCTGAACGGCTCGATCCTGGTGGTCGCCGCGGGCGGTGGCGGTGGCGGAGGATGTGGAAACCAGAGCGCGGCCACGAGCGGTGACGGCGGTTCCGGAACTGCGGCCGGAACCGCATTTTCGGGTATCGGCACCGGCGCGTCGGGTGGCACACCCGGTGCTCTCAACGGCTCGGCTGCAGGCCCGGGGGGCGGTGGATCGTCGATGGCGGGCGACGGCGGCACCCCGCATGACAATGGCAATGGCGGCAGCACCGGCGTCGCTTCGGTCGGTGGTGGCGCCGGGCAGGGCGGTGCGACCGCGTCGAGCGGGTACGGCGGCGGAGGTGGTGGTGGCGGCGGCGGTTACCGCGGCGGAGGTGGTGGTGCCGGCGGGTCCGGGACC
>CAZEAV010000077.1:271-8810 GCA_964510215.1 uncultured Iamiaceae bacterium | reverse complement strand
TGCGCTCGGCCCGACGCGGGACTGGGCGGCACGCCTCGACCCCGACGGGCTGCACGTGTTCCACACCGGCGCGGCGCTGTGGCAACCCTCCACAGGAGAGGTGATCACGTCCGCACTCGGCGACGCGGCGGTCAACGAAGCGGCCCGTACCGCCGCGGAGAACGGGTGGGTGTTCGAGGCCTATGCCTGGGACGAGCTCGCCGTGGACTCGGACGCACCACTGGCGCTCCGTCACGCCGAGCTGCTCGGGCTGCCCCATCAGCGGCGTCCGATCGATTCGCTGTCCTCCGCGGTGGTCCGGGCCCAGTGGGTGGTGCCGATCGGGGACCAACGCGCGGCGCTCGACAGTGCCCCGGAAGGGTGTGTGGCCACCGGGGCGACCTCGCCGTCGATGCCCGAAGCGGCGTTCGTGTCGGTGACCTCGGCCGAGGTGTCAAAAGCCGCCGGGGTCGTCGGGGTGGCCGAACATCTCGGCGTCCCTCTGGACGAGGTCATGATGGTGGGTGACGGCCACAACGATCTGTCCGCGATGGGCGTGGTGGGGTGGCCGGTCGCGATCGGCGATGCCGACCCGTCGGTGACCGCGGCGGCCCGTATCGTGGTCGCCCCGGTCGACCGCGACGGCGCGGCCGAGGCCATCGATCAGTCCGCGGAACTCACCTCATGACCTGCGCCGGTCGCGGAGGGGCGAAGCGCCCTAGAAAGCGTTCCATCCATGGCTGAAATCTACCCGATCCCGCCGGTGGACGTCGCTGCCGTGCCGACGTTCGACGACGAGGTCGATGTCGTCGTCGTGGGTGGCGGCTGCGCCGGGGTGTGCGCGGCGCTCGGTGCCGCCGAGACCGGCGCGTCGGTGCTGGTGCTCGAGCGGGCGTCTGCGATCGGCGGCACCTCGGCGCTCTCCAGCGGCCTGTTGTACCTGGGTGGTGGCACCGCCACCCAGCTCGCCTGCGGGTTCGACGACACCGTCGACGCGATGGCCACATTCCTGCTGGCCGCGTGCGGACCGGGCGTGGACGAGGCGAAGGTGCGGCGGTACTGCGCCGGTTCGGTCGCGCATCACGACTGGCTGGTCGACCACGGCGTGGCATTCGCCCCGGTGTTCCACGACGAAGGGGACATCCAGCCCCCCACCGACGCGGGGCTGGTGTTCACCGGGGGCGAGGACACCTGGCCGTACCGGGACCTGGCGGCACCGGCACCCCGGGGTCACCATGCGAAGTACCCGAACGAGTCCGGCGGGTATCTGATGGAACGTCTCGGTGAAGCACTCGCCGGCACGCGCACCGAGGTGCGGACCGACGCTCAGGTGCGGTCGCTCGTCGTGGAAGGAGATGACGTGGTCGGCGTGCAGGTTCGGGCAGACGGCACCGAGCGCTGGGTCCGGGCCACCGGCGGGGTGATCCTCGCGGCGGGTGGGTTCCTGTTCAACCCGGACATGATCGCCACCTACGCGCCGGCTGCGGCACGCTGCACCTATCCGCTGGGCACCGACGGTGACGACGGTCGGGGCATCCGCCTCGCCGAGGGCGTGGGTGGGGTGACCCGGAACATGGACGCGCTCGAGTGTCACGTACCGTTCCATCCGCCGCGTCGCCTCAGCGCCGGGATCATCGTGGACGCCTCGGGCCGTCGTTTCGTGAACGAGGACGCCTACAACGGGTTGATCGGTCAACGTGCCCTGCTGGAGCACGACGGCGTGGCGTTCCTGATCGTCGACGAGGAGGCGTCCGAGCCGAACTGGTTGGGATTCCGCCCCTCGTGGGTGGCGGAGACCCCCGAGGAGTTGGCGACCGAGATCGGCGTACCGCCCCGGGCGCTGGCGGCGACCTTCGCTCGCTACGGCGCCGATGCCGCCCGCGGGGTGGACACCGAGTTCCACAAACGACCCGAGTACGTGCGCCCCCTGAGGAGCCCGGTCGGCGCGGTGGACCTGCGCGTGGAGCGCGCG
Organism: uncultured Iamiaceae bacterium; assembly: GCA_964510215.1. GTDB lineage: Bacteria > Actinomycetota > Acidimicrobiia > Acidimicrobiales > Iamiaceae > JAFDWI01. The sequence goes on along the minus strand of CAZEAV010000077.1, from coordinate 6,859 downwards.
TACTACGCCGCGTTCACCCTGGGCGGAGTGCGCACCGACACCGACGGGCGCGTGCTGCGTGACGACGCCTCGGCGGTGGACGGGTTGTTCGCCGTCGGGCGGACCGCGGCCGGGATCCCGGCTCGGGGCTATGTGAGCGGCATCTCCCTGGGCGACGGCAGCTTCTTCGGCCGCTGTGCCGGCGAGGCCGCGGCTGCCCGCGCACGCGGTCGCCGCTCCTGATGTCTCCTCGACCCGACTCAGGGTGAGATCGCGTGGCGGATCGCGCGTTCGATCTCGGCCCGCAAATCGGCGTCGGTGACGGCCGCGCCGTCGGAATCGACGATCGAGAACGCGTCGATGACCCGTTCGGTCTGGGTCTCGACCCGCGCGTACCGGATGTCGACGTCCAGGTCCGCCAGCGCGGTGGTGACGGCGAACAACAGCCCCACCCCGTCGGGCGCGTCGACCTCGACCACGCAGGTGCCCGCCGAGGTGTCGTCGAAGCGGATGCGCAACCCCTCGTCGGCACTGCGGTGACGGCGGCGGTAGGTGGCGGCCCGCTCGGCCACCCGGGCTGCGAGCGCGACGCGACCACTCATTGCTCGGGAGACCAGATCGGTCACCTTCGGCCAGTCGACTGCCATTTCGGCCGCGAGTTCGGGACTGGGATGTGCCGGTGTCACCGTGAACTGCTCCAGCGCCATACCGTCCGCGGTGACGGCCTCGGCGGAGATGACGTTCAGCCCCATGAGCACGAGGGCTCCCGTGACGCGGGCGAACAGCCTCGGCCGGTCCGGAGCGACCACGAAAAGGGTGCGATCGTGTCCTTCGACCACGGTGTCGCCCGCGCGGAGCAGCGCGAGCTGGTCGGCGGTGGGGAACGCGGGCGCGAAGCGGGCGTCGGCGTCGCCGGCCAGGTTCGCGCGGACCCGCTCGACGAGGGTGTGGACGAGTCCGGCTTTCCAGTCGGTCCATGCGGTCGGTCCGGTGGCGCGGGCATCCGCCTCGGTCAGCGCCGCCAGCAAGTCCAGTACCTCGGACGTGCCGACCGCCGAGGCGACCATGCCGATGGTCGCCGGGTCGTCGACATCGCGGCGGGTGGCGACTTCGGGGAGCAACAGGGGGTGCCGGACCAGGGCGGCGAGCGTGGCGGTGTCGGACGCGGAGAAGCCCATCCGCGGCGCCGCTGATTCGACGATCTCGACGCCGATGGCGGTGTGGTCCCCGCCCCGTCCTTTGCCGATGTCGTGGAACAGCGCCGCGATGACCAACAGGTCGGCCCGCTCGACCCGGTCGGCGTGGTCGGCCGCGTTCACCACCGCCTCGAGCAGGTGACGGTCGACGGTGAAACGGTGGTGGGTGGTGCGCTGTGCCCGGGTGCGCACCGCGGGCCATTCGGGCACGAAACGTTCCCAGACCCCGACGTGGTCGAGGGCTTCGACGACGTCGATCATCCCCGGACCGCTGGAGAGTAGGTCCACCACCGCCGCGCGCACCGGGGCGTCCCACGGGGTCTGCGGGACATCCAGGTCCGTCGCGATGCGGCGGAGGAGGGTACGGTCCAACCCGGAGCGGTCCCGGGCCAGGGCCGATGCGTGCCCGAGCACCGCGACGGGATCGTCGGTCGCGGGCTCCTCAGCGGCGCCGGTGTCTCCACCTCGGGTCCTCGACGTGCGTCGTCCGGTCGGCACACCGTCGGACCCCGCGCGTGTCCAGATCTCGTCGAGGACCCAGCCGACGTCCCGCGCCGCGCCGGCCACCTTCGTCATCAACTCGTCCGCGTCGACGATCCCCAGCGCGTACGCGACCGCGTCCTGGTCCTCCAGGTGCAGGACGTCTCCCGACATCGGGCCGCAGCGGTGCAGGGCGACGCGGACGTCCGACAACCAGGCTCGTGCCCGGTCGAGCGCGACGGCGTCCTGCTCTTCGAGCCCGTGGCCACCGCGGGTGATCCACGCAGGGATCTGCGCGTCCCGAAGTCCACCTCCCCCCAGCTTCAGGTCGGGTTCCACGGAGAAGGCGACGTCGCCGGCCCGGGCACGTCGCGCCGCGGCATCGGCTCGCAACCACTCGGTCGACGGGCCGAGTGAGCGGGCCCAGGCGTGCGCGACCTGACGGGCGAGGTCTTCGGCCACTTCCCGGTCCCCGGCGAGGAATCGTCCGTCGCACAACGCGGTCGAGGTCTCCACGTCGTTTCCGATGACGCCGACCGCCTCGTCGACGCTACGGAGGCTGTGCCCGAGATGGACCCCGGTGTCCCACACCGGATACCAGATCGCCTCGGCGAGGTACGCAGCCTCCTCCGCGTGTCGATGATGCACCACCATGAGATCCAGGTCGCTGCCCGGGCACAGCTCGCCGCGGCCGTATCCGCCCAGAGCCACGAGCGCGATGCCGTCGCCGGGCGATCCCAGCGACGCGGCAGCGCCGGCGTACACCTCGACCAACCACGCGTCGCTCAGCTCGGTGAGCGCATGCCGCAGCCGAGCCCCGTCGACGGAGGGATCGGCGACGAGGCGATCCCGGGCCGCGCGGAAGGCGCTCGGCGTGGCATCGGGGCGATCGGTGCTCACACGGCATCACTGCCACGTTCGCCGGTGCGGATCCGCAGGACCTGCTCGGCCCGGGTCACCCAGATCTTGCCGTCGCCGATCCTGCCGGTGCGCCCGGCCTCGGCGATGGTGTCGACCACGCGGTCGAGTTGGGCGTCGTCGACGAGCACCTCGATACGGACCTTGGGGATGAAGTCCACCCGGTACTCCGCGCCCCGGTACACCTCGGTATGGCCGGCCTGGCGGCCGAATCCCTGCACCTCGGACACGGTCATCCCGCTGACCCCTGCTTCGGACAGGGCTTCTTTGACGTCATCCAATTTGAACGGCTTGACGATGGCGGTGACGAGTTTCATGGCGACTCCTCCTCGGGGTGGGGTACACGACCTGGGGGCTGGTGGGTCATCGCAGGCGCCCCATGGAACCGAATTCACCGAACGCGTAGGCCGTCTCCGCGTGGAGGGCGAGATCCAGACCTTCGGACTCGGTGGCCTCGTCGACCCGGAGGCCGATGACCAGATCGATCACCTTGGCGATGACGAAGGACACCACGAAGGAGAACCCCAGTGTGACCCCTGCGGCGAGCGCCTGCTCGCCGAGCAGTCCGGCCCCGCCGCCGAAGAACAGGCCGTCCCGGCCGGCGGGGTTGATCGACGTCTGGGCGAAGCCGCCCAACAACAAGGTTCCCACGATGCCGCCGACGAGGTGCACCCCGACCACGTCGAGTGCGTCGTCGTAGCCGAGACGCACCTTGAGGCCGATGGCTTTGAAGCAGACCACGCCGGCGATCAGCCCGATGGCGATCGAGGGCAGCGTGCCCACGAACCCGGCGCAGGGCGTGATGGCGACGAGGCCGGCCACGATGCCCGAAGCGGCGCCCAACGTGGTGGCGTGCCCGTCGCTCAGACGCTCGATGGTCAGCCACCCGAGCATGGCGGCGGAGGCCGCGACGAAGGTGTTCATGGCCGCCTGGGCCGCCAGACCGTCGGCGGCCAGCGCGGAGCCGGCGTTGAATCCGAACCAGCCGAACCACAGGATTCCCGTGCCGAGCATGGTCAGGGGCAGCGAGTGGGGGTGCATGCGCTCCTTGGGCCAACCGCGGCGCTTGCCGAGTACCAGTACCAGGGCCAGGGCCGCCGCGCCCGCGTTGATGTGCACCACGGCGCCGCCGGCGAAGTCGAGCGCGCCCCGTGCGGCGAGCCACCCGCCGCCGAACACCCAGTGGGCAACGGGCGCATAGACCAGCACCATCCACACACCGATGAAGATCGCGTACGCGGAGAACTTGAGCCGGTCGGCGGTGGCGCCGGTGATCAGCGCGGCGGTGATCACCGCGAAGGTCATCTGGAATGCGGCGAACAGCACGAAGGGGATGCCGAACCCCAGGGCCGGGCGCTCGCCGACGTGGGCGAGGCCGAGGAAGTCGAACCCGCCGAGCCAGCCGCCGTCGCCGAAGTTGCCGAACGCGAGGCTGAAACCGATCAGCACCCAGATGACCGCGACGAGACCCATCGCGAACACGTTCTGCATCAACATGCCCAGCACGTTCTTCGCGCGGACCATGCCGCCGTAGAAGAACGCCAGCCCCGGTGTCATGAAAAGCACCAGCGCCGTCGCGATCAGCATCCAGGCGGTATCACCGCTGTTCATCGGTCCTCCTCGGCAGCGGGTGACCCCGGAGGGTCACGTCGTCACGGTTGCCGAGCAGTGTCCACCCCCATTGTTTCCACGGTGTTCCGCAAATGTTTCCGGCGCGTGAATTGACCGCCCTGGGTTGCAGATGCCCAGGTGGGACAGGGTTTCCGGCCGCTCGGATTCGCCTGGGACCACGTGTGGTCGGACCGGTCGGAGCCCCGTGCAAAGGAGAGACGGGGCCGCCACGGTCCGTGGCCGAAGCAGGCGCTCAGGGCGCGACCGAACCCCAGTCGGCGAAGCCGGACGGGTCGTGACGGCCGAACGTGCCGTGTTCGAACATGCCCCACCCTTCGGCGTCACCGATGGTGGCGTGGGCTACATGGTCGACGACGCCGAAAGGTATCCGGGACACGATGTCGGGATCGGTCAGATCGTGGCTGGAACGGTCCACCCAACCCCGGCCTTTCCATTGCCCGTGGTTCCAGTCCGGATCACCGGTGTAGCCGGCGCCCACGTGCAGGGGGACGAAGCCGAGCGTGTCGATCGCCAGGGTGAACGCTGCGCCGCCGGGCGGTTGCAGGCGGATCCGGGCGCCGGTGGGGTGACGGGTCCCCGGCGCGTAGTCCACTTCGATCTCGGGCCACCCCAGCTGCTCGCGGCGGCCGTCCGCGAAGATCCGTGTCGCGTCGTTCAGCGTCCGGAATCCGTCGGGGGTCTCCTGGATGATGACGATCAGGGCGAAATCGTCGAACCGCAACGGCACGTAGGTCCACCAGAAGCCTTCGATGGGCTCGTCGTCGCTGAAGCGGTCGGACGGATCCGGCTCGCCGGAAGGACGGATGCCCCAGGAACGGTCCCGGGTCCCGACCCAGCGGTCGGATTCGACGTGGTAGCTCCGGCCGTCGACCGACAGGGTTCCCGACCACGTGCCGACCTGCGCGAAGCGCGTGGCCGCGATGATCGGCCGTGTGCCCGTGCGCATCAGGTGGGGTTGTTCTATCACCGCGGGGAACGAGCCGGTGAACACCAGATCGGCGTGCAGCTCGTCGCCGTCGCCGTCACACACCAGGCGGATCTTCTCGAGCGGCTCTATCACCTCGTAGTGGATCGGCCCGACGCCCGGACGGAGACGTTCGGGCCCCGGCGGATCGAGCGCGTCCGACGTGCGGGTCACCCACTGGGTGTCACCGCGGCGCACCGTGAAGAACGCGTCGATGACCCCGAGGTTGGGGTACACGCCGAGGCCGGCGACGCAGAAGATCTCACCGGTGCGGTCGTGCGCGTTGAAATAGGAGCGGTCATAGAAGTTGCGATCGCTGGTGGCGACGTGACGCAGCGACGAGGTGGTCTGGTGGATCGGGTATTCGTCCAGGGGTGCTGGCAGCTCTGCCACGTGTGCTCTTCTCAGTAGTCGAACGTGCCGTCGACGAGTGCGGTGAGGCTGGTGCGGTTGTGCAGGAGCGCGTCACCGTCGTCGGTCAGCGGGGTGTGGTTCAGGTGGGCTTCACGGGCACCGGTGCGCAGGAACGCGCACGCCCAGCGGACGGCTGCGTACTGCAGGTGCCAGTCCAGGTCGCGCACTGCGTGGCCGGACTCCGATCCATAGGCGCGCACCGTGTCGTCGATGCGAAGAAACCCGGGCAGCCCGACGAGATCGAGGCCTTCGGCGAGGTCCTGGAACACGCGGTGGGAATAGCACAGCCACACCACATCGAGTTCCCTGGGACCGACATCGGCCATCTCCCAGTCCAGCACCGCGGCCGGGGAGTACCCGGCGAACAGGACATTGCCGATCCGCGCGTCGCCCCAGCTCAGCACCGACTCGGCCGGCTCGTCGGGTACCGCGGCGTCGAGTTGGGCCAGCGCGGTCTCCACCAGTGGCGAGCGGACCCCGGTATCGGCGACCGACCAGTCGTACCAGGCATGGGTGCGCGCGAGGTGGCGGCGCAGGTACCCTCCGGGCGCGCCGTCGCCCACCAGGTCGCCGAAGGACTGCGTGGTCGCCTCGATGGCGTGGAGCTGGGCGAGCACCCTGACCATGGCGTGTTGCAGGTCGGCCCGTTCGTCGTCGGTGGCGTCGGCCAGCCAGTTGTCCCCGAAGGTGTAGGGCAGCATGTCCGGCGGCACCTGCCCGGAGATGCGGTCCATCACGAAGAACGGGCGGCCGATCGCCTCACCGGTCTCCTCCAACCACCGCACCGTCGGCATCGGGGTGTCGCTGTGGTCGGCCACGGCCTGCATCGTGTGGAACTGGGCAGCGAGGTCGTAGTCGGGGAAGACCGCCACGTCGTCGGGATCCGGGGCGATCCGGGCGACCAGGGCTGCGTGGTGTGGGGTGCCGTCCGCGACCCAGTCCATGTCGAAGAGCAGTGTGGACGACGACATCCCGTTCGCGATGTCGTCGTCCACGCCGGAGATC
>CAZEAV010000077.1:0-261 GCA_964510215.1 uncultured Iamiaceae bacterium | reverse complement strand
GCCCGCCCCCGCGCCCAGGGCCACCCGCTGTGGGGCCCCCGCCCGCCGGGCGGCGTGGGGGCGGCCCACGCCGGAGATCGTGGCCGGGGCGCCCACCCGGTCGCTCAGCCAGGCGGCGAGTCGCGCGGTCTGTTCGGCATCGTCGGTGTGGTGGCGGAGGTCGAATGCCTCGCGCGGTGCCGCCGCGCCGGCGTTGCGGTCGTCGGACCTGGCGCAACGGTAGTGGCCCGGGAACGGCCATCGAGCCCGGATCCGACCCGG
>CAZEAV010000076.1:0-8833 GCA_964510215.1 uncultured Iamiaceae bacterium | reverse complement strand
GCGGCCACCTCGTCGGCGCTGCCATGTCGAACGTTCCCTGGAACCTCTTCCTCTCACCGATGCCGACCTTTGCGACCATCGCCATCGCCGATCGGTTGAGCAACGAGGCGATCGTCCTGCCGGGGGTCACCGGGGAACGCCGCGCGACCGAGGCCTTCGCCACATACTGGGTCGGTCGCCACAGCATGACCGCAACCACGCTCGTCGACGAACGCGCCCACCACCTGGAGAACCTCCGCCCGCCGGTGGGCGTGCCGGGATACGCCCGACTCGCGGCTCCCGCCGACACGACCGAGATCGCCTCTTGGCTCCGCGCGTTCCGCGAAGAGGCCATGCCACAGGACCCGGCCGAAGACCCGGTTGCAGGCGCCGCCCGGATGACCGAGCAGGGCGAGTTGTGGCTCTGGGAATACGACGGCCGGCCGGTGTCGATGGTCGGTTGCCGGAAACCCGCGGCGGGCACATCCAGGATCGGGCCGGTCTACACCCCGCCGGATCTGCGCGGTCACGGCTACGCAGGCGGAGCCACGGCCGCAGCAGCAGCCGCGGCGCGAGCGGCGGGAGCCGAGCACGTCATGCTGTACACGGACCTGTCAAATCCCACCTCGAACGCGCTGTATTCACGACTGGGTTTCGTGCCGGACCATGACGCGATCCAAATCCGTTTCGACCGCACAATCTGATGGTGCGCGTCGCCGCGCTCACTGCCGCTGGTGTCGCCCGACGGCGTCGAGATGATGGAGTTGCGCCGCGAGCAACGACAAACCCGGGGTCGACACCCCGAGCTCGGCGGCCATCGCGAGCGGCGCGTCGTACATACCCGCCAACTCCAAGGGTCGGCCCGCCGCGAAATCGAGCTTCATGGACGTCGCATAGGGCTTCATCGTCCGCGTGTTCTCGATCATGCGCTCGGCGAATCCGTCGCCCACCCCGTGTCCGTGCGCGGTCGCGACCGCGACGATCTCGTCCATGAGCGCGCGGCACGCTCGGCACAGCGCCGGATCGCCGACCAGCTCGTCGGTGCCGGCGTCCAACACCACCGACAGTCCGTTGAACGGCATGTTCCAGACCAGTTTGCGCCACCGTGCCGCAAGCAGATCCCGACTCGTCGACACCTCGATGCCTGCATGTTCGAAGTCGGCGGCGACCGTGCGCACGGCGGTGGTCACACCGGCCGGGTGGCCGTCGTCGGTGTGCTCGGCCAACGTCACGCCGCCGTAGTCGATGTGATCGATGTGCCCGGGCGCGGTCCGGGTCGCACACACGAAGCAGAGTGCGCCCAACACCGTCGCCTCCGGCACCATCTCCGCAATGGCCGCCTCGACACCGAATCCGTTCTGTGCGAGCACGACGACCGTGCCCGGCTGGACCAACGGCGGCAACAACGTGGCCAACGCGGCGTTACCGGTGGCCTTGATCGCCACCAGCACCACGTCCACCGGTCCGACACGGGCCGGATCGGTTTCGACCGCAACGTCGTCGAGGGTGATGTCGCCGTCGACCGAGTGGACGTGCAACCCCTCCCGGCGGAGCACCTCGACGTCGGAACGGCCCAGGAACGTGACCGCCTGGCCGGACGCCGCGAGACGGGCGCCGTAGAGGCCGCCGATCGCCCCGGTACCGATCACCGCGTACCGACGAGGCCTCACGCCACCATCGCAGTGCATCTCCGGCCGGTCACACAAGTCGGCCACACAACGGCGCCACGGATGCCACGGGCACGACGGCCGGGCGGCACGGGCGACGTGCCCGTCGGATCAACCGTTCTTGGGAAGCTCCGAATAGGGCGTGTCCTTTGCCGGACCCTGCTCGCGGGGCAACCCGAGCACCCGCTCGGACAGGATGTTGCGCTGGATCTGGTCGGTGCCCCCGTAGATGGGAGGCGCCTGCGCGTACAGCGCGATACCGGTCACCCCGGTGAGGAACGGGTTCTGCGTGGCATCGGTGATCGCGGCCTGATCTTCCGGTTTGTACGCGTGCAGCATGCCCTGCGCACCGACGATGTCGAGACCTAGATCCCGCTGCATCCGCACGATGTTCGACATCGACAACTTCGCGATGTTCCCCATCCCGGCGATGGTCTTGCCCTGCGAACGGGCCGCTTTCACCCGTTCGGCGTTGTACCGACCGATCTCGCCGAGCATGTGGAGCTGGGCGAGGCGCTGGCGGATGACCGGATCGTCGATCTTGCCGTTGCCCCTGGCCAGACCGGCGAGCATTTCGGCGTTTCCGCCGCGACGCTTCGCCTCCGGGGCCGGCTTCGACGCCGTCTTCGCTTTCGGCGGCCGCGCGAAGTCGCCGGCCCGCTTGTCGAGGAAACCGGCCAACGTCCCGGGCCGAGCGCCGCCCAGACCACCCCCCGCGTCGCCGCCACCGGCACCCAACCCGGCCCGCTCGTGACCCAGGGTGACGTTCGCGACCGACCATCCCTTGTTGAGGCCGCCGATGATCGCCGAGTCGGCGACCCGGGCATCGGTGAGGAAGGTCTCGTTGAACATCGCGTTCCCGGTCATCTCACGCAGCGGGCGCACCTCGATGCCGCTCTGGTGCATGTCGATGGCGAAGTACGTGATGCCCGTGTGTTTGGGTTGGCTCGGGTCGGTGCGCGCCAGCAGCATCGCCAGGTCGGCGTACTGGCCGAGCGAGGTCCACACCTTCTGGCCGTTGACGATCCACTCGTCGCCGTCGCGGACCGCCCTGGTGCCCAGCCCGGCAAGGTCCGACCCTGCACCGGGTTCGCTGAACAACTGGCACCAGGCCTTGCGGCCGGTGACGATGTCGGCGACGTAGGTGTCCACCTGTTCGGGCGTGCCGCAGTCGCTGATCGTCGGGGCGGCCAACAGCAGCCCCAACCCGCCGGGGGCGCCAAGAGCACCGTGGGCGGCGATCTCCTTGGAGATCTGGACCGCGACGGCCCGCTCGACCCCTCGGCCGTAGGAACCTTCGGGCAGGGTGGGCGCCGACCAGCCCGCGTTGCCGAGGCGCTCCCACCACTGGCCCACGCTGATGTCGGGGTCCCAGTTGTCGCTCAGCCAGTCGCGCAACTCGACGATGATGTCGCCGGATGTGGTGGTCTCGATCGTATCGGTCATGAGGGCCCCTGAGTGGTCGGTTGGCGTTTCCCCGAACGCCCGGTACCCCACGATCTTTCCCCAGCGGGGCCCCTCGAACCAACCGGAGCGGCCGGATCGGCCCGGCCGCGTGGCCCAGGCGTCACAGATCCGGCTGGTCGATCACCAGGTTGGGAGCGACGAGACCGCCGTCCACGGCGAGGATCTGGCCGGTCACATAGCCGCTCGCCGGCGACGCGAGATAGGCGACCGCGGCCGCCACGTCCTCGGGGCTCCCCACCCGTCGCAACGGGGTGTTCGCAGCGAGCGAGGCGGCGATGTCGCTGTCGTCGGCCACCAACTCCAGCGCTTCGGTCCAGATGGCGCCGGGCGCGACGGCGTTGACACGGATCTTCGGGTCGAGCTCGAGTGACAGGATCTGTACCGCATGGTCAAGCGCCGCCTTGGACGCGCCGTAGGCCACATAGCCCCGCCCGGTCACGTGACCGACCGCGCTCGAGATCATCACGATGCTCGCACACGGTGAGTCGACGAGGTAGGGCACCGCGTGGCGGACCAGGCGCAATCCGTCGACGACGTTGCGCTCGAAAGCCGTCGTGAGTGAACGGTCACTGGTACCCAGAAACGATTTCGGGAACGATCCTCCGGTCACACAGACCAGCACGTCCAGCCGGCCCAGCTCGTCGACGGTCCGTTGCACCGCGGCGACCACGGCATCGGCATCGGTCACATCGGTCGGGACCGCCAGGGCTCGTCGGCCACCGGCACGGATCGCGGCGGCGACGGCGTCGATCTGGGATGCGGTGCGCGCCAACACGGCGACGTCGGCGCCCGCCTCGGCCAGCCCGTGCGCGCACGCCGCGCCGATTCCCCGACCGCCGCCGGCCACCAGGGCCACCCGTCCATCGAGCCGGAACATGTCTGCGATGCTCATGTCGGGTGCCTCTCCTGTCGGACTATTCCGGAATACGATCGGGTCGCGCGTCGGCGAGCAGCTCGGCCCGGTCCGCCGGCAGGACGAATCCCGACGCGATGGCCGCGTCGGCGGCCTTGGTGTAGCGCGACCGGTACGCCGCCCGCGACGGATACATCTCGGACAGTCGGCTCTCGGGAATCGGGGTGGTCGACCCGGCGAGCAGACAGGCCACCGGCGAATCGGTCGACGCGGGGAGGCCGCTCAGGACGTCGACGGGCACGTCGACCTGCGGGGTGCGGATGCCGCCCTTTGCGATGCCGTTCGCGTCGCGCACGTAATCGGTGCCCTTGGCGTCGATCTTCAGCCGCGGCGCGTGCGGCGGCGCGGTCCCCCGCCTCACCCAGGCGTCGAGTTTCGCCAACGCGTCGGCGACCACGAAATGGTCGGGCCCCGCATTGACGGGCTCGGCACAGCCGAAGAGCTTGGCGACCGCTTTGCCCAGTTGGAACTGATCGACGTGCGAGGTGCCGGCCACCTCCCAGATGCGCACGGTGTCGCTGTCGGCCTGCTGGGCCGGGAGATATCTGAGAATGCCGAGCACGTCCGTTTCGGTCTCCACGGCGATGAGCGGCGCCCGCAGGTCCGTACGGAAGCGCACCGGGTGGGAGTCGGTGACCGCCGCGGCGATGTCGGTCGGCTTGCCCGGTTTTCCCAGAGGCAGCGCGGCCCCACCGCGACTGTGGACCAGAAAGCCGTCGAACGCCCGGGTGCGCGGTTGGAACCCGTCGTAGTAGGTCGTGAGCGCGAACGCCGACTGGGACTCCCCCATCGCCAGCAGCACCTCGGGTTGGTCTCCGCCAAGGGGTTTCACCGGCCCCGCATTGGCCCGGATCGCCCGGGCGACCTGGGTGTAGATGTCATAGGCGTAGGCGTCGCCAGGGTGATGCAGCTTGCCGTAACGGGCCGGATCCTCGGCTTTGAGGCCCTTGCCGGCACCGCCCAGTTTGCTTGCCGGGGTCATCACCGCCACCGGCCCGCCCTCGATGCCGATCATCTGGGCCGAGACCCCGACCCAGGCCGCGCCGGACCGCACGATCTCATCCGCGGTGTAGGTCCAGTCGGGGGCGACATCGAGTCCGCCCGAGACGTTGTTCCACTCGACCACCACCGTGCCGTCGAACGCGGCCGGATCTTTCGGACGGCGGACGACCATCCGGGTCGCATAGCTCGCTTTCGACGCCGCCTCCAGGGGGAAGCGCCCGTTCTCGGGGAACGTCTTCGCCCTGTTCGCGAGGGTGTACGCGGTGGCCGTCCCGCTGACGGCGTACTCGTTCTCCACGTAGCCGGCCTGCTGCAGGTCCGGCCCCTTGGTCGGCGACACCAGCCGGATACCGTTGCCGCCGCGCAACGGCGACACCTTCGCCGCCGGGCCACCCGGGCGTGGAACGGTCGAGGTCGGTGCGCCGGTCTTCCCTTCGCGCTGCGACGACGCTTCGGACCCCGACGACGAACACGCCGCCACCACGACGGTGAGGACGGCGAGCATCGCCACGCTGGAGCGCATCGATCGATTCGTCACCTCGGAACACCCCCGTGACCTGCCTCGGGGCCGTTGGACACGACCAGCACGACAAGCTAGCCGGTCCCGGGAACACCCGCGAGTCATCAAACGCCCGGGAATCCGAGGGTCACGACGGTGACCCGGAATCGGGCGGGCGGGCACCCGGATGTGCCACGTACGCATCCGCCTTCGGCGCCGGCACGTGCGCCATCATTGGACGTGATGGGTCCACTGCGTGATCTCGCGGGCGCCACCCGCCGCCAGGTGGTCGTGCTGACCATCGGGGTGTTCGCGCTGCAGCTGCTCTTCATCATCTCCTATGTCGGCGGGCTGGGACGGCCACGCCCCAGGGCACTGCCCGTCGGTGTGGTCGGCCCGGCCAAAACGGTCGACCTGCTCGACAAGGCGGTGTCGGCCAAGACCGACGCGTTCGCGTTCCACCGCTACGGCACAGAACAGGAGGCCCGCACCGCGATCGACCATCGCAAGGCCTACGGCGCCATCATCCTCGGCGCGAAAGGGGCCACCGGTGATCTGGTGATCGTGTCCGAGGCGCCGTCGCCGTTCCCGTCCCAGGCGATCCGCAAAGGCGTGGCCCAAATCGACGCGGTCACCCACCGGACCGCGTCCTTCGAGGTCGTCCATCCGCTGCCGCCCGGCGACTCGGAAGGCCTGTCGCTGTTCTACCTGGTGGTGGGCTGGGTCGTCGGCGGCTATCTGATCGGTACGGTGCTTGGGCTCGCCCGGGGCACCGCGCCGGGACTGAAACAGCTTGCGGCGCGTCTCGGCGTCTACGCGGGGTACGCGGTGTGTTCCGGTCTGGCCGGCGCCGGCATGCTCTCTGGCATCCTCGAGCTCTCCCCGCAGCGGTGGTTGGCACTGGCCGGAGTGGGCGTGCTCACCTCGTTCGCCGCCGCGGCCGCAACCGGCGCGTTCCAGAGTGTGCTCGGCGACATCGGAACCGCGGTGGCGATCCTGCTGTTCGTCGTCCTCGGCAACCCGGGATCGGCCGGACCGTTCACCCAGGAATTCCTGGGCGGCATCTGGCGCGCGGTCGGGTTGTGGCTACCGCCCGGCGCCGGCGTGGAGGCGGGCCGGTCGGTGACCTATTTCAGCGGCTATGGCATGTGGCCGCACCTGTGGGTGCTCGTCGGCTGGGGCGCTCTCGGGGTGGTGGTCGCCGGGGCACTGTCGTTGCGCCGGGATCCGGGCCACGACCAGCCGGTACCCGCCTGAGCGGTCCCGAAATCCCCAGGTCTCACCCGACGGACCAGCGGGGCGGCCGGCGTTCCCGGAACGCAGCGATCCCTTCCTGGGCCTCCTCCGACGCGAACAGCCGGGCCGATTGCTCGCTCATCGCCCCGGCGTCCCGGTCGAAACGTTCGAGGAGAGCCGCGTTCACCAGACGCCGGGTCTCGGCCAGACCCTGGGGGGAGGCCGCGGCGAACGCCTCGCCCAGCGCCGCCACCTCGGCCTCGACGTCGTCCACCGCCCGGGTCACCAGCCCGATGCGTGCCGCTTCGTGCGCGTCGAAGGTCTCGCCGCTGAGCGCGTAGCGCGACCAGGCCCGGGGGTCGATGCGCTCGGCGAGGGTCAGGGAGATGATCGCCGGCGCCAGGCCGAGACGGGCCTCGGTGAGCGCGAAGGTGCACGCCGGCCCCGCGACCACCACGTCGCAGGCGCCGAGCAGCCCGAGACCACCGGCACGCACGTGGCCGTCGATCGCCGCGACGATGGGTTTGGGGTGGTCCAGCATCACGCGCAGCAGACGCACCAGACGCGCCGTCCCCGCCGCGGGCCCGCCTTCCGCGGCCGCCTCGGCGAGATCGGCCCCCGCGCAGAACGTGCCGCCGGTGTGGGTGATCGTCACCGAATGGACCCGCTGGTCCGCGGCGGCGATCCCGAGATGATGCTGCAGGTCGTCCACCAGTTCGGCCGAGAGCGCGTTCCGGTTTGCCGGCGCATCGAGGGTGAGGGTGGCCACCGACGCATCGACCACGGAATGCACCATGTCGCCGGACGCTACCAGCGTTCAGCCGGTAGCCTCGATGGTGTGAAGAACCTCGACGCAACGAGATCGGGCATGCTCATCGGGCTGTCGTTTCCGACGTCGTTCCGCGCGCAGGAGTTCCTCACCGCCGCCAACGGATTGGCCGCGTCGGGACGCCTCGTGCTCAAGGACGCCGTGACGATCTTCGCGTCGCCCCAGGGCAAGGTCAAGGTGCACGAGACGGTCGACCCGACACCGATGCGTGCGGCCGTGACCGGTGCGTTGTGGGGCAGCCTGTTGGGACTGTTCGCCGCCGGTCCCCTGGGTTGGGTCATCGGCCTGGTGGTGGGAGGCGGCGGCGGGGCGATCGCCGCACACTTCATCGACATCGGCATCTCCGACAACTGGGTGGCCTGGTTCACCGAGGTGATCCGACCGGATTCGGCCACGCTGGCGCTGCTGGTCGACCACCTCAATGCGGACGCGCTCGTGGCCGAAGCGGCCCGGTTCCCCGGAGCCCGCGTGATCTCCACGAGCCTGGACCAGGACACCGACGCACGCCTGCGCGCCGCGATCGGTCAGGCCCCGGAACCCCAGGCGCCGGTGGACGGCCCGCCCGGTATCGGCGCGGATCCCCAGCTCGGCCGTTACCCCCACCACTGAGTTCTCCTGCGACCTTGCCGCAGGCGGCAGTTCCGGTGCGCCGAGTTGTCCGTCCGACAGGAGTGACTCATGAGCGCGCCATCAGAGGGGTTCGACGAGCGGCTGCTGGTCGCTGACACCACGCACGGCCGGGTGCGCGGTTCCCACGGCCGGGGCGCGTACCGCTTCAGAGGCATCCCCTATGCCGCCCCGCCGGTCGGGGAGCGCCGCTTCGCCCCACCGGCCCCGCCCGAGCCCTGGTCGGACGTTCGCGACGCCACCGGCAAGTTCCCGACCGCGCCCCAGGGTCCCGACCTGATGAGCCGGCTCCTCGGAGCCGAAGAAGGACCCGCGCAGTCCGAGGCGGACTGCCTCACCCTGAACGTGTGGACCCCGGCGCCCGACGACGCGCGGCGTCCGGTGCTGGTCTGGATCCACGGCGGCGCGTTCGTGTCCGGTTCCGGCGGCGTCCCCTGGTACGACGGCGCGAACCTCACCCATCGTGATGTCGTGGTGGTCACCTGCAACTACCGGTTGGGCATTCTCGGCTTTCTGCACCTGGCCGATCTGGGCGGCGACGCGTTAGCCGGCAGAGGGAACTCGGGACTACTCGACAATGCTGCCGCGCTGGCATGGGTTCGGGACAACATCGC
>CAZEAV010000075.1:0-8836 GCA_964510215.1 uncultured Iamiaceae bacterium | reverse complement strand
CGGCAGTGCCGGGCGGGGCGGCCCTCGATCTGTGACCGGCGCGCCCAACCCGGCTCGGTCCCCAGCGACGGGGCGTTCGCCGAGTACGTGGTGACGGCCGGCCGGGGAGTGATCGCCGTCCCAGATGGTCTGGACCTGCGTACCGCGGCGCTGGCCGAACCGTTCGCGGTGGCTTTGCATGCGGTGCACCTGTCGGGCGCGACGGCGGGCGAGCGGGCGTTCGTGTCCGGTGGCGGGTCCATCGGCTTGCTGTCGGTCGTCGCCCTGGGTCGGGTCGGCGTGTCCGACATCGTGTTGTGCGAACCGAATCCCGCAAGACGGGCGTTGGCTGAACGGCTCGGTGTGCGCACGACCGTGCCGACGGATCTCGACGTTCCCAACATGGCCGAGCCCCGCCGGCTCGTGGCAGATCCGGTGGACGTGGCCATCGAGACGTCGGGCAAGGCCGCTGCCGCGCCGGTCGCTCTGGCACAACTGGATCGCGCGGGGCGCCTCGTGCTGGTGGGTTCGGGCATGGAGCCGGTGGCGTTCGATCCGAACCGCATCCTGTTGAACGAGCTGGTCGTCACCGGCGCGTTCGAGCATGATGCCGGCGGCATCGCCCGGGCCGTCGAACTGCTCGCGTCGGGCGCGGTCGACTCCGATGTGGTGATCGAGCCGGGCTCGGTCGGGATGGACGGTCTGGTCCACGCCATGCGCGGCCTTGCCGGCGGATCGATCGCGGGCAAGGTGATGGTCACCCCGAACACTGGAGCAGCATCATGAGGCACCCCCGGTTCAATCACGTGGCACTCAGCGTTCCGGAGGCACTGCTCGATGATCAGGGCCGCGCCGACATCGTGGCCTTCTACCAGGAGGTGATGGGGTGGGAGGAGATGCCCACCATGACCGAACCGGGGCGTCGCCTGGTGCTGCAGGCGCATCGCTACGACCAGTTCGTGTTCCTGGTCAGCGACGAGCACCCGATGACGTGTCCCCGCATGGACCACTTCGGTCTGTCCGTGGACACCCTCGAGGATCTTGTGTCGTGTCATGAGCGAGCCCGGGCCTACGGCGAGCACGACGATCGGGTCGACCTGATCGCGCCGAGCGTCGAGGATTTCGGGTTCCTGAAACTCCACAGCTTCTACGTCGGCTATCTGCTGCCCCTAATGGTCGAGGTGCAGCATTGGGACTGGATCGAAGTGGCGACCGCGCCGCCGAAGGTTCCCCAGGGCTGAGCACCACGACGGGCTCCTCGGCCCCGGCCCGGCCACGCCGTCCGACCGATCGACGCGTCGTCCGCGTCGGGGGCCGGGCGACCACGGCGCGCGGAGGGTGCCCCGGGCCGGATTCGAACCGGCGACCTACCGCTTAGGAGGCGGTTGCTCTATCCATCTGAGCTACCAGGGCCTGATCGGAACGGCGTCTGGCGACGTGGGTGCCATCGGGCGAAGGATCCGATTCGGAAAGCGTAGGCGCTCGAGGGGCCCGGACAATCCCGTGGCCGGTCCCTTGACGTTCGACGCCGGCCATCGGCACGAGCCGTTCGGAGCATGCCGTGGCACTCGGCGACGGTGCGCCCCCCGACGGCATCGGTGCGATGATGGGCGACCATGAGCGCAAAGGGAACCGATGTGCCCGCGGGTACCGATCGTGGCGTCGGCGATGTGACCCCACGGGGCAACGTGCTGTTCATCACCGTGGACCAGTGGCGGGGCGACTGCCTGTCCGCGGCCGGGCACCCGGTCGTGGCAACCCCGAACCTCGACCGGCTCGCCGCCCGGGGCGTGCGCTTCGCCAATCACTGGGCGAACATCGCGCCGTGCGGGCCGAGCCGCGCCACGCTGCATACGGGCATGTACGCGCAGAACCACCGCTCGGTACTCAACGGCACGCCGCTGGACGACCGCTTCACCAACACCGCCCGCCAGGCCCGCCTCGCCGGGTACGCGAACCCGGCTCTGTTCGGTTACACCGACACCTCGCTCGATCCCCGCACCCTTCCGCCCGGCGATCCGCGGCTTGCAACCTATGAAGAGGTGCTGCCCGGTTTCGACGCTCAACTGTTCAATCCCGAGTCTGCCGGTTCGCCGGCCTGGGCCAAGTGGCTCGCTGCCAAAGGCGTCGACGTGCCGGCCAATCCCCAGGATCTCTACCTGCCGCGCGAGCACTACCCGGGAGCGGACGACCACGGCGCAACCTGGGCACCGACCCGCTTCGGGGCCGAGCACTCCGAGACCGTCATGGTGGTCGAGGCATTCCGGGACTGGCTCGACCACGGCGCCGGCGACGCGCCGTGGTTCGCGCACCTCAGCTTCATCCGGCCCCATCCGCCGTATCGAAACCCCGAGGGCTACCACGACCGATACGACGCGGCCGACGGCGGCGGGTTCCGCGGCTGCGCCGAGCGGGACGACGAGATGGCGATCCATCCGCTCGCGGCCGCGGCGATCGGTCTGCCCGACGTGGGTTGTCCGACCGACGAACGGGACCGGCGCCAGCTCCGTGCCACCTACTGGGGTGCGATGGCCGAGGTGGACGACCGGCTCGGCGAGTTGTTCGACTGGATGGACGCGCAGGGGCTGCTCACCGACACCCTCGTCGTGCTCACCTCCGATCACGGTGAGCAGGGCGGCGACCACTGGCTGACCCAGAAGCTGGCCTGGTACGACGAGAGCTACCACGTGCCCATGATCGTGGTCGACCCCCGCAGCGAGGCCGATGCCACCCGCGGGTCCGTCGTGGACGCGGTCACCGAACACGTGGACGTGCTGCCGACCCTGTGCGACTGGATGGGTCTGGAGGTGCCCTTGCAGTGCGACGGGCGACCACTCCAGCCGTTCCTGCATGCCGGGGATCCGGATACGCCGACCCGCTGGCGGCGGGACGCCCACTGGGAGTGGGACTTCCGCGACCCGGTGACGCACCTGGGCGAGGACCTGTTCGGCCTCACCATGGAACAGTGCGCCGTCGGGGTGCTGCGGACCGAGCAGTGGAAACTCGTGCACTTCGCCGCGCCGCCCGACATCGCGCCGCCGCTGCTGTTCGATCTGCGCCAGGATCCGGACCAGATCGTGAACCTCGCCGCCGACCCCGGACACGCGAGCGTGCTCGCCGAGCTGTACGAGACGATGTTGCGCTGGCGGGTCGACCACCTCGACCGCACCCTCACCGGCCACTTCCTGTCCGGTGCCGGCCTGGTCGTGCGGCGCGATGCCCGCGTCTGAATTCCACCGTTCGCCACGCACGTAGACTGCGCGGCGCTGTGAGGAATCGAGACCGCATCCGCCTGCTGTTCTGGAACACGTTCCTGCTCAAACCCCGCCCGATTCCCGGCGGGCCGGGTCTGCCCGCGTTCGGTGAGCTGGCGGCGCCCGTGGTGGCCGAACGCGCACGCCGTATCGGCGCCACCCTGGGCGGGCGCTTCGACGTCGTCGCGCTGGCCGAGACGTTCGAGCTCGATGATCGACAGCGGATCCTGGACGCCTGGTCAGGTGGGGTGCCGGCCCACGTCGCGGGCCCGGAACGCTCGCTGCGACACGGCCCGGGCGGATTCACCTCCAGTGGACTGTTCACCCTGGTCGATGGGTGGCCGATCGTGCGTCGCGCGACCCATCGTTTCGCCACCCGGGGCTCGTACCGGTACGACGCGGACGCGCTGGCGAACAAAGGGGTGCTGCTGTGTGAGGTCGAATCCCCCGGCGATGCCGGCAACCTCGAGGTGTTCAGCACCCACCTGTTGTACGGCACCGGCCTGCTGCCCGGTCGCACCGCGAACGATCCCCACCGGCGCCACGCGCTGCGCATGGCCCAGGTGGACGAGATGGTCGCTTTCATCGAAGCTGAACACCGTGCGGACAACACCCTGATGCTGGTCGGGGACATGAACATCCGTGCCGTCGACCCCGATTACGGCGACGGACCAGGTGCCCAGTACGACGATCTCTGTGCACGCCTGGATCGTCTCGGGCTCGTCGACATCTGGCGCACGCACGGTACCGGGGACGGCTTCACCTGTGGGGCCGCGACCGACGCCTTCGCCGATCAACGTGACCCGGACGACGCGGACGCGCTGGTGGATGCGGCCGACGGGGCGTCCGGCGCTGTCGCCCCGGAGTTCGCGGCGCAGCGGGAACGGATCGACTACGCGTTCATCGCACCGGCCCGGAACGGCCCGTCGTGGACGGTTTCCTCGATCCGTCGGTACGCGTTCCCCCGCGCGGCCGGCGCACCGGCGTCGGATCGGCTGGTCCGACTGTCGGACCACCTCGCGCTCGGCGTGGAGCTGCTCCCACCCACGGGGTGAGCGATCGACCGCCATTGGCTCATCCCCTATGCTCGGAGCGTTCGTGCCGAGGGTGTGGCCGCGGCCCGCCCTGCAAGGGGAAATCCTCAATGATCAGTCGCCGTCTCCGGGCATCGGTGCCCGCGTTCCTGCTTCTCGTCGCCGCGCTCGTACCGGCGTCGGTGCTCGCCGCCGGCGCCGCCGGCGCCGCCGCATTGCCGTCGTTCTATGACGTACCGGACCCGCTCCCCGCGGGCGGGCCGGGCACGGTCATCAAGACCGAACCGGTGACGGTCCCCGGGCTGCACGGGACGATGGAACGGGTGATGTACAAGTCCAAGTCGATACGTGGCGACGACATCGCCGTGACCGGTCTGATCGCGCTGCCCGACACGCCCGCGCCGGCCGGGGGCTACAAGGTGCTCGACTGGGCCCACGGCACCACCGGCATCGCGGACGAGTGCGCGCCGTCGCTCTCCCCGGACGATGCGGTTCCGTATGCGAACACCTTCCTCGACAAAGGCTGGGCGATCGTCGCCACCGATTACGAGGGACTGGGCACACCCGGTCGCCACCCCTACATCGTCGGCGACTCCGAAGCCCGCGGCGTGATCGACATCGTGCGGGCCGCCCGGAACCAGTACGCCGACATCAGTGCCGACTACCTGGTCTGGGGGCACTCCCAGGGTGGCCACGCCGCCATGTTCGCCCTCCACGACGCGGACAGCTGGGCGCCCGAGTTGCACCTGGTGGGCGTGGTGGCCGGCGCGCCGCCGTCGCAGTTGAACCTGGTGTACGACTTCCTCAAGAACAGTCCGTACAAGTACTACCTGTTGATGGTCGCCGCCGCGATCAACGCGGCCTACGGCGATGCCGCGGCGCCACTGGGTGACGTGCTGAACGCCCAGGGGCTGGCCAAGGTGGACCTGGTGGACCAGGGCTGCACGGCGTTCCTCGCGGAGCAGAGCGAGGGCCTGGATGTCCAGTCGTTGATGGTCCAACAGCCCGACGGCAGCTACGACCCGCTCGACAATCCCACCTGGGGGCCGCTGATCGAGGCCCAGGATCCGGCGAACTTCACGACCCCGTCGCCCGAGCCGCTGCTGATCATCCACGGTGGCAACGACCAACAGATCCCGACGGTGTCGTCCCAGATGCTCGCCGGTGAGCTGTGCGCGACGGGGCAGAACGTGGAGCGGTGGATGTACCCGGGCCGATCCCACGCCGGGGTGATCGCTCCGTCCATGAACGACATGGTCGCCTGGATCACGGCCCGGTTCCAGGGGCTGGATGCCCCGGATGCGGCGGCACCGACCGGGCAGGACGACATCGACGACACGATCTGTCGGAACGGCGAGATGGTCGCCCGATCCCAAGGCGGGTCGACGACCACGACGACGACCCCGTCGTCATCGACCACGGCACCCGCTGCGTCGACGACCGAGCCCAAGACGACCGGGTCGGGCACCGCGCCGGCGGCGACACCCGTGTCGGGCAAGCCCACCTACGCCGGCTGAATCCCTCGACCTCAGCCGAAATTTGGAGCGAAAGGGTTGCCATTCGACCTTTTCGCTCCAAATTTCTGAAGCGGCTCCCGTGGAAGCGGCTCCCGAGAACGTGTCAGGTGTCGGGGCCGGTCAGGGTCGCGATGTCCTCGGCCAGCCCGGCACGCACCCGGGCACACAGCGCATCGTGCGCCAGACGCTTGGAGCGGCTGTACGCGCCGGTGCGGAACTCGGCGAGTCGCTGGGCTTCGCCCAGCGCCGTCTCCATGAGTCGATCGCCGGGAACGACGTCGTCGAGATAGCCGACGGCAACCGCCCCGGCCGGGTCGTAGATGGTCGCGCCGAGCGTGGCGCGGGTGAGCGCGGTGCGCGCCAGGCGTTCACGCGTGAATTCGAGCACGAAGATCGGGAGCGGCATGCCGATGGCCACCTCGGTCAGCCCCAACTTGTGCGAACCCTCGGCTCCGATGCGCACGTCGCTGGCCAGCAGCAGCAGCGCGCCCATTGCCAGTGCATGGCCGGTGCAGGCGGACACGATGGGCAGCGGATGTTCGTACATCGCACACAGCAACTCGGCGCCGTCGGCCACCAGTGTGCGCATCGCCTCGGTGGACGAGGTCATGACCGACAGGTCGAACCCGGCCGAGAAGCGGCCCTCACGCCCGACGAGCAGCACCACCCGCGCTTCCTGGGCGGCACGGTCCAGGTGCTCGTGCAGCACACGGATCGTGTCGGGCCCCACGACGTTGGCTTTGCCGTCGTCGTGGGTGATCACCGCGACCGTGCCGTCGAGTCGGTAGGTGGGCAGCGCAAGCGTGGGAGAATCGGCCATGGCCGGCCACGCTATCGGCACCGGCTCACCGGCTCACCGGCTCACCGGCTCTCCCTCGACTTCGGGGTCGGATCGCGCATCGAACCCTCCCCGTCGGTGAGAGCTATCGCCCGACCCGCACGCCGCGGCGACGGCCGGCATTGTTCAGTTCGGCGATCCCGACGGTGCCCAGGACGCGGCCGTCGTCGTGGAGCACCAGCGCCTGGCGCACCGGACTCGCCGCCACGCGCGTGGCGAGTTCCTGTGCCGGGGCGTCGGCACGGACGCACAACACCCGGTCGATGGGAAAAGCGAGCTGCCCCAGGGGCACCGAAGCCCGGCTCGCCGCGTCGCAGTTGCGGATCTGGTCTGCGGTCAACAGCCCCATGATCCGTCCGTCGGGCGCCTGGGCGCAGCACGCGGGCGGGAGCGGGCTGGGCATGCCCAGGGCCAACGCGTGGTCGATCGTCGACTGGGCGGAGAGGATGGGCGGGTTCGGTCGCATGATCTGGCCCACGGTGACCGAGCCGAGCGCTTCCTGCGCGCTGGTCCTGCGTACGTCGGACAGCGCCACGCTCACGATCCACCAGCCGATCACCATGATCCAGATGCCGTTCAGCGATCCGTCCGACCCCATCGTCGCCAAGCCGTACGCGATACCGGCGCCGCCGAGTGCCACCCCGGCGTAGGCCGACCAACGGCGCGCGATGAGTTGGTTGCCACTGACCGCCCAGATCCCCGCGCTGAACAGTTGCCCGCCGTCCAGCGGCGCGGCGGGCAGGAGGTTGAACACGCCGAGCAGGAAGTTGACGAACGCGAGCCAGCCCAGCACCACCGCCACCAGCCCGGCGGTGCCCATCCCGGCCGCGAACGGGTCGGGGTCATTCGCGACCAACAGGTGGGCGACCCAGAAGACGGCGGCCAGCACGAGGTTCGAGATCGGCCCCACCGCGGCGATCGAGAACTGATGGCCGGCCGTTGGCGGTTCGGCATCGAGTTCGGCGAACCCTCCGAGCAGCCACAGGGTGATGCCCCGGACGGCGATGCCCTTGTGCTGGGCCACCAGTGCATGGCTCATCTCGTGCACCAGAAGGCTGCCGAAGAACAAGAACGCCCCGACGATGCCCGCAACCCAGTAGTGGCCGCTCGACAGACCCCAGGCCTCGTTCGGGAATTGGTACGTCGCGAGGATGTACACGTAGAAGCCGGCGATGAGCAGAACCGACCAGCTCATCCCGACGCGGATGCCCCGGATGTGCCCAAGTGGAATGTTGTGGTTCACCGCGCGTCCATTTCCCTGCCATAGGGTATCGGCGGCCGGTGCGTGCGCCGGTGTCCGATGTCGCCGGCCCGGCGCGACTCAGGCTCTCAGGTGGTTTCGGTGACCGGACGCTCCACCGGACGTTCATGGTCCGCGAAAGCGGCCACGCGTGATGCCTCGAGATCAAGTCCGTTCAGGATCCGGTGGACGGCTCCCGGGGTGAGTTCCAGCGATCGACCCAGACGGTCCAGCATCGTGCGGTTGGCCACCGAGAGCTCGCCGGTCGCGGTGGCCACATGGCCGACATCGGCGACCAGGCGTTCGCGTCCGGCAGGGTCCAGATCGATGTTCAGCGCCTCGGCCTCGGCATCCAGACGGGTGACGTCGATGCTGCGGAGGTCGGCGTCCAGGTCCGCCTCGGAGTAGTGGGGGATCCCGACGCCCCGGATCACCATCATCGCGGTGTTCCGCGTCGGCACGTCGTAGGGGTCGCCGTCGAGCATCGCCAAGACCACCGCGGCACGGGTGACCCGTTGCAGCCGCGTGGCCAACCCGGACGTCGGCGGTGAGGTGATGACGTGCTCGTCGTAGGTACGGTGGCATCCCTGGCACTCGTACACGTCGGCCACCACGTCGCGGGGCACGATCGGGACGAGCACGAACACCCAGTTCCGGGAACGACGGTGCCGGTAGACCCGTTCGGAGCCGCAACCCGGACAGAAGAACGTGCGGCTCTCCAGTTCCTGCCATCGCTCGGCGATGCCCAGGACGGCGCTCATGATGCCGCCACTTCGGCCGGGTTCGGGTGCATGGGTCCATGTTGCCCGTTCTCCCGTCGTTTCTCAAGGCCCCGGGGCGTCGATCTCCGCCGCCGCACGGTAGCCTCGTCGGGGTGAGTGCTGTCGAGGTGACTTCTGTGGGACTGCCCGTGACGGAACGGGCGATTGCGGACATCCGCAATCTGCTGGCCGCCGAGGACGACGCCGACGAGC
>CAZEAV010000074.1:0-8956 GCA_964510215.1 uncultured Iamiaceae bacterium | reverse complement strand
CGGGCCACAGGGCAAGGGTGCCATGCACCGCCACCGTCAGCGACTGCGGGAGGAGGCCGCCGCCCGGCAGCGGGCAGCCCGGCAGCGGGCAGTCTGGGACCAGCTGGCGCAGAGCGTGCAGCTCTTCCTGGAGGCCTGCCAAGTGGCCTACCGCCAGGTGGCGCAGGCGCTGGCTCCCGCCCTGGAGACGCTGGAGCGCTCTCAGAGCGCCCGGCGGGCTAGCCTGGCACCACCACCGCCCCCGACCCCACACCAGACCCCACAGCCGACCAGCGCTCCCCCGCAGGGGATCCGCCACTACCACCACCGAGGACAGCGATGACCGACATCTCCCCCAATCACCACCTGGACATCTTCACCGCGCCCCGGCGGGACAGCGCCCGCTGGCGTGCGGACGTCATCACCTGGGAGGAGCTGTGCGGCTGGGCGGATACCCCGGGGTCACGCAAGGAGTCAGGGAACTACGTGCTGGGCAGGTTCACGGGGGCGCGGCGCAGCAACCGCACCCTGCGAGACCGCTGCGCCCTCACCCTGGACAGCGACTCTGCCCCTCGCGACTTCGCCGACAGAGCCGCCCTGCTGCTGCCGGGCGCCGCGCTGCTGCACACCACCTACAGCCACACGCCGGACAGCCCACGCTGGCGGGTGATCATCCCGCTGGACCGCCGCGTCAACGCTGAGGAGTACCACGCCTTGGCCTGCCAGATGATGCAGCTGCTGGGCTGGTCCAGCTTTGACGTGGGCAGCGTGCAGCCCGCACGGTACATGTTCCGGCCGGCCGCCAGCCGGAAGGAGTGGTACCAGCACGTCGTGGTGCCCGGAGCGCCCTTGGCGGTGGACGCCCAGCTGGCCACCTGGAACCCAGACCTGGCCCGCCTGCCCGTACCGCGCCCCAGCCGCCGCAAGCGCGACCCGTTCGACCTGGGTGGCGCCGTGGGGGCGTTCAACCGCGCCTACGACGACTGGGACCAGCTCATCCAGGCGTACGACCTGCCCTATGAGCCCGCCGGGGAGGCTGACCGCTACCACCTGGTGGGCGCCAGCAGCGCGGCAGGCATGGGTCCCATGGCCGACGCCCCCGGACTGGTGTTCAGCCACCACGTCAACGATCCGGCGTACGGCCATGCGTGCAGCGCGTTCGACCTGGTGCGCCTGCACCGGTTCGGCCACCTGGATGAGGACGCTTCCCCGGACACGCCCCTCAACCGGCTGCCGAGCCACACCGCCATGCTGGACCTGGCCACCAAGGACAAGCGCGTCACCCGGGAGATGCTGCAGCTCGTCAAGGATGACTTCGACCAGCTGGACCCCGACGCTGACGACCCTGACGATGATGACTGGAGACTCAACTTGAGCGTGAACCCGCGTACCGGCCGGCCCGACAACGTGGTGGCCAACTTTGATCTGCTGGCCGCCAACGACCCCGTGCTGCAAGGGCTGGTGTTCAACGAGCTGTCGTTGGCGGTGGAGACCGCCGTAGATCTGCCCTGGCGCCCGCGCAGCAAGGGCACACCGGTCTTCAGTGATGTGGACGTGGTGCAGCTGTCCTACTACCTGGAGCGCGAGTACCAGTGGAAGATCGTCAAGACCGACCTGGGCGACCTGGTGCGTGCCACCGCCCAACGGCGGCACATCAACCCCGTACGTGACTACCTGGAGTCCCTGGTCTGGGACGGTGAGCCCCGCCTGGAGACGTGCCTGCCGGGCGTGCGGCCTACGCCGTTCACGCGGCTGGTGGCGCGCAAGTGCCTTACCGCTGCGGTGGCGCGCATCATGGAGCCGGGCATCAAGTGGGACCACACGCTGGTCCTCTACGGGGATGAGGGGCTCGGCAAGTCGTACTGGATCGACCTGATGTCCCGTGGCCACAGCGCCACCCTCGGCAACATCCGCGACAAGGACACCCTGCTGGCCATGCAGCGCAGCTGGATCATGGTGGCGGATGAGGGCTACAGCCTGCGCAAGGCCGACGCCGACGTGCAGAAGGAGTTCCTCACCCGGACCACTGACGTGTTCCGCATGCCCTACGACCGCGACAGCGTGGCCCATCCGCGCCACTGCGTGATCTGGTCCACCACCAACGACGAGGTGTTCTTGCGGCGCCAGCAGGGCAACCGGCGGTTCCTCATCGTCAAGTGCGAGGAGATGGTCGACTTCTCCAAGCTCACGGAGGAATGGGTAGACCAGGTGTGGGCTGAGGCCGTGCACCTGTGGCGCCAGGGGGAGCTGCTGTGGCTCACCCGGGAGGAGAGCCAGCTGGCGCAGGTGGAGCGGGAGCCATTCACCGAGGAGGACGACCTGCCGGGCATCGTGCAGGAGTACCTGGACACGCCCGTCCCGGACGACTGGTCCGCCCGGTCGGCGCAGTCGCGCATCACGTGGCGGCACAACCTGGCTGAGGGCATGGAGCAGCCGGGCACGGCCACCATCAAGGAGACGTGCACCGTGCAGCTCTGGGTGGAGGCGCTGGAGCGCCGCCTTGGCGACCGCACTCGCAATGACCTGCTCCAGCTGGCCAACGTGATGAAGAACCTGCCCGGCTGGCAGCCGCTGCCGGGCAGGCACCGCATACCGGGCTACGGGCCGCAGCAGGTCTGGGTCCGGACCGAAGACCCGCTGGCAGACCTGCTGTAGATCTCCATGGCTGCCAGCGTGGCGGGGCGTGCCCCCGCTACCGTTACCCCTACACAGAAAGGAACCAACCCCATGGTCAAGGAGACCGCACCACGTCACCCTGAGGTGGAGGTGCAGCTGGTCGGTGAGGACGGGAACGCCTTCATCATCGCCAGCCGCACCCGGGCCGCGCTGCGCCGGGCGGGCGTGTCCCAGGAGGAGTGCACCGAGTTCTTCAACGAGGCGCTCTCCTCCGACTATGACCACCTGCTGGCCACCGTGCAGCAGTGGGTCACCGTCTACTAGACGCGGCCGGCAAGCCCCAACCAACCATCGCCACAGAAAGGCAACCCATCACCATGATGACCATCACCATCACCACCGGATCACAGCTCTCTGACGAGGAGAAGGCCATCCTGGCCGTGCTGCTGGGCAACGCTGACATCAGCGTGGCTGCGGACGTCAACTCCTCCTCAGGGGACGCTGAGACCGAGGAGGAGCCCACTCCGGCCAAGACCCCGCGCCGCACCACCGCCAAGGACCGCCGCGCCGCCCAGAAGGCGAAGGAGGCCGCCAAGGCGGCACCGGAGCCCGAGCCGGAGCCGGAGCCGGAGCCGGAGGACGACGACGAGGATGACGACGAGGACGTCATCGGCGGAGACGAGCCGACCATGGAGGACGCCGTCAAGCGCGCCACCGAGCTGGTAGGCCAGGGCAAGACGGCGGAGGTCAAGGCAGCCCTGGGCAGCGTCGGCGTCAAGCGCGTGAGCGAGCTCAAGGGCGACGCCATCCGGACCTTCCTGGATGCAGTGGCGGACTGATGCCCGACGAGCACGCCCTGCTGTCGCCGTCTGCATCGGAGCGGTGGATCCACTGCCCCGCTTCGGTGCGGATGGCGGCGCAGGTGCCTCCGCAGCCGGACAGCCCCTACGCCGCTGAGGGCACGCACGCCCACAGCTGGGGTGAGGCGCTGGCCCGGCAGGAGCTGCTCGGCCGGGGAGTGCCCCGGGAGGAGTGGCTGGCCCTGGAGCGCCATGCTCTGGACAACGGCTGGGACCCCGACGAGATGCAGCGCCACGCGGAGGGCTACGTGTCCCTGCTGGAGGAGCGCCTGGCCCGCTATCCGCACAGCCAGCTGCTGCTGGAGCAGCGTGTGCAGACCGGGATAGAGGGCTGCTGGGGCACCAGCGACGCCATCATCGTCAGCCCGCAGCACGTCGAGATCGTGGACCTGAAGTACGGCAAGGGTGTGCGAGTGGACGCACCGGGCAACACGCAGCTCATGCTGTACGGCGTGGGCGCCCTGGAGGGCTATGGCGACGTGCTGGGCCTCACGGAGGAGGTGTTCTTCACCGTGTACCAGCCCCGGCTGGACCACACCAGCACCGACCACCTGTCGGCCGGCGACCTGCGTGCCTGGCGGGACAGCATCATCCCCTTGGCGGAGGAGGCGCTGGCCGGCAGCACACGCTTCGGCCCTAGTGAGAGCGCCTGCCGCTGGTGCCCCGCTGCGGGCATCTGCACCGCCCGGCGGGACTACCTGCTCGACCAGGACTTCGGCAGCGTGGACGTGATGACCGTGGAGGACATGGCCGCCATGCTGGAGCGCATCCCCGAGATCCGGGACTGGTGCGACGCCGTGCAGGAGGCCGCCCTGGACGTGGCCTACCGGCAGGGCAGGCCCATCCCCGGCTGGAAGGTGGTCCAGTCGCGGGGGCAGCGCAAGGTCACCGACCCTGAGGGTGCACAGTACAACCTGCGTCGCGAGGGCTACTCGGACGAGGACTTCATGGACACGCGGCTCAAGGGCATCACCGCCCTGGAGAAGCTGGTGGGCAAGGGCAACCTGGAGACCGTGCTGGGTGACGCCTTGGGCCGCACCGAGGGGCGCCCCAGCCTGGTCCACACGGACGACCCACGTCCGCCCACCAGCCCGCTGGCCGGAGCCCTGGAGGACTTCTCAGACTAGGTGCAGAGATGCACCGCACACGGCGCCACCCGGCGCAAGTTGGGTAGCGTGCAAGGTGCCTCGGCAACCCCGCCGGGGTACGTCACTCAGATAGCAGTATCCAAGTAGAAAGGGGCAGCCACCATGGCTGTGTCACCAAGCCGCACGGGCACCAAGGTCATCACCGGGGAGTGCCGCATCTCATTCCCGAACCTGTTCAAGCCGCGCGCCGCCGATGAGGACTCTGCACCCAAGTACAGCGTGCAGCTGCTCATCCCCAAGACGGACAAGGCCACCATCCGCGCTCTGCGAGAGGCGGAGAAGCAGGCTGCCGAGGAGGGCGCCAGCAAGTTCAAGGGTGGCAAGGTGCCCAAGAACCTGAAGTCCTCCCTGCACGACGGCGACGAGGACGACCTGGACCAGTACCCCGAGCGCGAGGGCCACTACCGCATCTCCGTCTCGGCGAACGAGTCCTACCCGCCGGGCATCGTGGACCGGGACCGCAACCCCATCCTGGACGCCCGTGAGGTGTACAGCGGTTGCTACGCCCGGGCCAGCCTGGTGGCGTTCGCCTACAGCGCACGCGGGAACCAGGGCGTGGGCTTCGGGCTGCGCAACCGGCAGAAGCGGGCTGACGGCGACCCGCTGGGCAACGTCAGCCGGCCGGAGGACGAGGTCGACGAGGAGGACGACGAGGACGACGTCATCTAGTAAGCCCCGCTGCCCGGCGCGTGGCCGCTACCGCGCCGGGCAGCGGCCTTATACCAGTGGAAATCCACACAGCCAACCCCAAGGAGTCATCATGAAGCGCCCCCGCCACACGCCAAGCCACTACGCCGGAGTGGCGGTGGCTGTGCTGCTGCTGGGCTTCCTGGCCTACGTCGTCGTCATGCTGCTGGTGCTGCTGGCACGCGGCCTGTGGAACCTGGTGTTCTGATGCTCTTCATCGACATAGAGACGTTCAGCACCCTGGACCTGCGGAAGGCCAGCGTCTACCGCTACGTGGAAGACCCGCTGTTCGAGATCATGATGGCCGCCTGGGCAGAGGAGGACGGCCCGGTGCAGGTGGCCATCGGGCGGGAGGCCATTGAGGCCATCCCTGGCCTGCTGGACCCTGCTGTGACCAAGGTGGCGCACAATGCCGCGTTCGAGCGTGTGTGCTTCAGTGCGTTCCTGGGGCTGCCCACGGGCAGCTACTTGCCGCCGGAGCACTGGCTGGACACCATGGCCCTGGCTGCCGAGTGGGGTTACCCGCGCGGCCTGGCGAACCTTGCAGTGGCCTTGGGTGCAGAGGAGAAGGACGAGGCCGGGACGCTGCTGGTCAACTTCTGGTGCAAGCCCAATCGCAAGGGGCAGCGCAACCTGCCGGGGGACCACCCAGACCGCTGGAAGGCGTTCGTGGAGTACTGCCGCCAGGACGTGGCCACCCTGCGGGGCATCTTCCGCCGCCTGCCTGCCTGGCCGACTCCCATGGAGGAGCTGGTGTACCTGACAGACCAGCGCATCAACGACCGTGGCATGCAGGTTGACGTGTCCATGGCCCGGGCCGCCCAGCAGGCCGCTGAGGACAACCGCTGGGAGCATGAGCTGGAGTTCAGCGCGCTGACAGGGGTCGCCAACCCCGGCAGCGGGCAGCAGGTGCTGGCCTGGGTCAAGGAGCAGGGCTTGCCCATGAAGAACCTCCAGGCCGAGACGGTGGAGCGCACCCTGCTCCGCAGCGACCTGACCGACCCCCAGCGCCGGGCACTGGAGCTGCGCCAGGAGCTGGCCCTGGTGGCCGCCAAGAAGTACCCTGCCGCGCTGCTGGGCGTGAACGAGGACGACAGGCTGCGGGGCGGCTTCCGCTTCTACGGGGCGCACACGGGTCGCTGGAGCGGCCGGGGCGTACAGCCGCACAACATGCCCCGGGAGCAGTTCGACGACGAGCTGGAGACCGAGCTGGCGATCCTGCGCCTGAAGGACCAGGGCACCGCCACCGCCCTGGAGTTGAAGCAGCTGGTGCGGGCGCTGTTCGTGGGACCGTTCACCGTGGTGGACTACGCCGCCATTGAGGCGCGTGTGCTGGCCTGGCTGGCCGGGGAGGACTGGGCCTTGGAGGCGTTCCGGGCCGGGCGAGACATCTACACAGAGACCGCCCGGCGCATGGGCGGTCTCACGCGCAGCCAGGGCAAGGTGGCGGTGCTGGCCCTTGGGTACAACGGCGGGGTCAAGTCGCTGCGGGCGATGGGCTACGGCGGGCGTCCGTGCAGCAAGGCACTCGGCTGCAAGGAGGACGAGGACGCCGCCATCAGCACCGGGTGGCGTACCGGGGGCACCGTCCAGACCGCCGTTGACGACGGTGACGGCGTGGAGCACCGCTGCGCCCCCGAGCTGGTAGAGCTGGTGCGCCAGTGGCGCGACGCCAACGAGTCCATCCAGAGCTTCTGGTGGGACTTCAACGACGTGTTCCGCACCGGGGGCGCCTTGGGTGAGTACATCACCGTAGAGCGCGACGGTGACGACCGCCTGGTGTGGCTGCCCAGCGGTCGAGCGCTGTGCTACCGCCGTACTGAGTTCCCCTGGGTGCACACGCCCAGCGGCAAGCGCAAGCGGCAGCCCAGCTTCTTCGACCCGGTCAAGGGTGTGCAGGTGCGCACCTACGGCGGGCGCCTCACAGAGAACGTGACGCAGGCCGTGGCCCGCGACGTGCTGGCGGAGGCGCTGGTCCGGCTGGAGCAGGCCGGGCTGCGCACCGTGGCCCACGTCCACGACGAGATCATCGTGGAGACGCAGGACATGGACCAGGTGCTGCAGATCATGGTGCAGCCGCCCAGCTGGGCGGGCGATCTGCCCATCAACGGTGAGGCGTTCACCTGCGACCGCTACCGAAAGGGCTGAGCCGTGGACGTTGACCGCGTGATGGCGTATCTGGCGTTCGTGGCAGAGCGGCACCGCGTCTGGGAGGCCCGCCAGGCAGGCAAGCCGCAGCCCTGGACCGAGGACCCCATCCTGGCCGGGCGGAAGTTCACCAACGTGTTCCGCGTGCTGGACGTGGGCAGCCAGTACGTGCTGCGCATGCTGCAGGACGCCCCTACTCCCCGTGACGCGCTGGCAAGGGCGTTCCTGTACCGGTTCACCAACCTGCCCGGCGGCTGGGAGCACCTGCGGGCGCAGCTGGGCCGCTGGCCTACCGCTGAGGACATCCTCACGGGTCCGGTGAAGAAGCTGCTGCTGGCCTACCGCGACCGTGGCGACCAGGTGTTCAGCGGCGCCTACATCGTGATGCCGGAGCCGGGCGTGCCCGGCGTGGACAAGACTGCCGCCGTGGTGCAGAAGACCCGCGTGCTGCTGGTCACCTCCGCCGATGACTTCCTGGCGGCTGACACACAGGCCGCCCGGCTGGCGGCGCTGCGCACGGTGCCCGCCGTTGGCGACTTCATGGCCATGCAGGTCCTCAGCGATTATGGCTGGTATGCCGGCCACGACGAGAACGAGTTCGTGGTGCTGGGGCCGGGCAGCCGGGCAGGGCTGCGCCACCTTGGCCTTCCGCTGCGGTCAGAGTCTATTGCAGAGATCCGGGAGCTGCTGCTGGCGCAACCGGGCTGCCCTACGCTGGCCGTACCCGGTGGGCAGCGCCCACCCAGCCTGATGGACGTGCAGAACACTCTCTGCGAGTGGTCAAAGTACGTGCGCCAGCTGGGCAAGCCAGCCCCCAAGCCGTACCGTGCGGCCCACCCTGGGCCGCAGCCGACCCCGCTGTTCCCATCCCACTGGTAAGGAGACCCACCATGGCGAACCACACGTACAACTTCCGCAACGTGGACGAGGCGCTACCCGAGCTGTCTGAGGCTGTGATGACAGGCGGTGATGAGATCGGGAGCCGCCTTGGTGAGCGCACCAAGGAGCTGACGCAGGTGGCCCTGCGCCTGGAGCGCCCCTGGGAGCGCTACATCACCCTGGGCGCCCGGCGGGCCAGCCTGCCCGCGCAGATCGCGGAGACGGCTTGGGTGCTGGCCGGCCGGAACGACCTGGACTGGCTGGAGCACTACCTGCCCCGGGCCAAGGACTTCAGCGACGACGGCAAGGTGTGGCGCGGTGCCTACGGGCCACGCCTGCGCAGCTGGCTCGGTGTGCAGCAGTCCACCGGTACCGGTGACCTGATCCGTACGGACCAGCTCACTCACGTGACCAGCCTGATGCAGCAGGACCGCCGCACGCGCCGGGGAGTGCTGGCCATCTACGACCCCGCCACCGACTGGCAGCCCGGCAAGGACATCCCCTGCAACGACTTCATCACGCTGCTGAACCGCCTTGGTGAGTTGGAGATGCACGTCACGGTCCGCAGCAACGACCTGATCTGGGGCTGGAGCGGAATCAACGCTTTCGAGTGGTCAACCCTGCAGGAGGTACTGGCCG
>CAZEAV010000073.1:0-8959 GCA_964510215.1 uncultured Iamiaceae bacterium | reverse complement strand
GTCGTTGTCGGGAGCGAAGTTGCGGGCGGCGTAGGCGAACACCAGGACGCCCACCGCGCCGAGGACGACCACCATGGTCAGGCTCATCGCATCCAGGTGGAAGTCGAAGCCCAGACCGAGTTGGGACACCCAACTCAGGCGGGCGGTGGGGACCGTGCCGCTGCGGACATCGCTGAAGGAGGCGACGGCCCACGCCAGTGTGGCGAGCGACAGGGCCGCGCCGACCGCGAATGCGCGACGTCCCAGCCTGCTCCCACCTGCCAGCAGCGCTGCTCCGCCGACGGCGTGCAGTCCCAAGAGCACGATCATGCGCGCTCGACTCCGTCAGGCGCGGGACACGGTGGTGGTCCTGGTGCGGTCAGGACGATGACACGCGATCGGTCGCCACCCGGACGGTGTGTTCCCCGTGACGGCTCGGCTCGTCCCATGGGATCGTGTCGGGGACCATCCGAGCGACCGGCACCGCGCCATGTGGGATGACGTGGTGCCGGTCGAAGCGGTCAGACCTTGTGCAGCGTGTTCTTGTCCGTGTGATGCATCTCGCTCTTGGTGGCGGCGAGCTTCAGGGACAGATCCGACGTGTAGCTGAAGGTGGTGTCGTCCTCCAGCGTGAACGTGGAGGTGAACCCGGTGATCTCGGCCCGACCGAGCAGGTACTTGTTCTGGACCAGCCCGTAGCACGGATCGCCGGGGGTGGACACGAAGGTCAGCGCTTTCGACGTGGGTGTGGCGTCGCCACCGGCGAGGATGCCGATACCACGGGGTACCGCGAAGCAGCGCAGGACCTGTCCGGTGGCTTCTTCCCAGAGCAGGTAGCCCACCTCGTCGTGGAAGGGGTCCATGTCTTCGTCACCGTGTCGCCACGCGGTCATCTCGTAGTTCAGTCCGTACATCGACTGCTGGCCGTTCTCCACGATCGGAATGCAGGAGAACGTCGCCTTCTCGAAGTACGTCGTTTCGGCCGTCTCGTCCTCTTTGTTGTGATAGGACAAGTCGACGCCGACGTTGCCTTCCCAGTTGCCTTCAAAGGGTTCTAGTGGTCCAAGTTCGCTCATGCCTCGCAGTATGGCACAGGTGATCGCAGCATGCAGACCGGCGTCGGAACCCCGGAGAACCCAGGATCGTCGTGGTGTTCGCCGGTCATTGGCCGCCCTGGTGGCCGCCGTCGTGGTCGCCGCTTGCGCCGCCGTCCCGGCCGGCGCGTCGATTGCTCCCGGCGAGCCCGCGTCGCCACGGCCGCGTCTGCTGGTCATCGGTGACAGCATCATCCTGGGCACCGACGGTCACATCGCCGCCGACCTGCCCGGGTGGGACGTCACCCTCGATGCTGCGGTGTCGCGCTCGACCGCGGCGGGTCTGGATGCGCTGCAGGCGCACGGAACCGACTACTCGGTGGTGGTGGTCGAACTCGGCGCGAACGACGGAGGCACCCCCGGCGTGTTCCAACCCCGGGTCGCGGCGCTGCTCGACGCGTTGGCGTCGGTTCCCCGAGTCGTCTGGCTGACGATTCATCAGGCGCGCCCCTACTACGCGGAGACGAACGCGATCATCCGGTCCGAGGTCGCCCAGCACCCCAACGCCTCGGTCGGCGACTGGAACGCGGCGATCCGCCCCGGCGACGTCGGCGGGGACGGGCTGCACCTGACTCCGCAGGGGTCGCTGGACATGGCGTCATGGGTGGCCGGCGTCGTCCGCCGGGCGAGGGCGCCGGCGACCACGACCACGTCCTCGACAACGACGACGACCACCACCACGGTGCCTCCGGCACCGAGCTCGACGGCACGGGTCGCCCACCGGACCGGGGCCGCCCCGGAAGGACGGGTCAGTCCCGAGCGGCCCGGAAAGGACGCGCCCGGCGCGGCCGGTGGCGGGAAATCGGGGTCGAATTGGACCCGATGGGGGATTCCGGTGATCGCCGCCGTCGTTCTGGGTGGGGCCGCGTGGCTGTGGTACCGGAGGTCGACGACCAGCTGAGCCGGTTGGATCGGCTGCTCAGAGCCCCGAAGGGCGTGTGATCGAGGTCACGCCCTATGATGGGCGCGGGGCCGTCGACCACAGGCCCCGGAGTGTGGGTCCATGGATGAGACCGAAGCTGTTCACCGGGTGTCGGTACGCCGAGTGGGCGCGCGTCGTTGCGTCGTCGCCGCGGAGGCTGGGAGGCTGGCAGCGTGAGCAGGGAACTCATCGTCGACGATGTCCTCGCTCCGGGCCCGTCGGTCTGGAGGATGATCGGTCGCGCTTTTCGGCTCCGGTGCCCGCGCTGTGGCAGTCCGGGGCAGTTCCACCATTGGATCCGTCGGGCCGACCACTGCCCGGGATGCGGGTACACGTTGGAGCGTCAGAGCGATTTCTTCTTCGGCGCGTACATGCTCAACCTGCTGGTGACGCTCGGTTCGCTGTTCGGCCTGATGATCACCATCGTCATCTTCGAGGCCGCTCAGCAGCCGCCCCCGCTGGTTCCGATCGTGATCATCGGCCTGCTGTGCGCGACGGTGCTGCCGTTCTTGTTCTACCCGTACTCCTTCACCCTCTGGGCCGTGATCGACCTGCAGAGTGAACCCCTGGAGTTGCAGGAGATCGCAGACGCGATCGACAACCTCGACGCCGACCGGTCCGAGGAGGCCTCGACGGTCGAGCACTCGCATACCTCGTAGCCGTGACCGCGCGGCAACAGGGTGGCCTGGCCCACCCAGTCGAGGATCGCACCGCTGCGCCGCGTTGTCGACGATGTGGCGGGCAGGTCGAGGTGGACTGGAAGATGTGCGGCTGGTGCGGCGACCGGCTCGGCGCATCGGACGACGAGGCTGCTCGCGGACCTCATACCGAACCCGGCGGTCGGGAGGACGGTGACACGCGCCCCGCTGAGGCCGGGTCCGCCCGGGAACGCGACGACGCCGTGGATTTCGACCGGGACGATCTCGACCCGGTCGAACTGCGGGCCGGAACGATGCTGATGGACCGGTATCGGATCGAAGCGGTCCTGGGACGGGGCGGATTCGGCATCACCTACCGCGCCCGGGACGAACGCCTGGATCGTGCCATCGCCATCAAGGAGCTGTTTCCACTGCTCTCGCTCAGACGGGGCACCCGGGTGGTGGCCACGCCGGAGAACCGGGAAGCATTCGAGGCGGCGCGGGTCCGATTCCGCCGGGAGGCGACCGCGCTCGCCCGCTTCAATCATCCCGGGATCGTGAGCGTGTTCGAGGTGTTCGAGACGAACGACACCGTGTACCTGGTCATGGAACTCATCGAAGGGTCCTCGATGGGCGAGGTGCTGCGCGACCGGGGCGAGCCCCTGGCGGTCGAGGAGGTACTCGACGTGGTGCTGCGTGCCGGTCGTGCGCTGGAGGCCGTGCACGAGGCCGGCATGCTCCACCGGGACATCAACCCGTCGAACATCATGCTGGATGGGTCCCGGCGGATCGTGCTCATCGATTTCGGCCTGGCACGCCGTTACGGAGACGACATCTCGGGTTCGCTGACACGTGCGGTGACACCCGGGTACGCGCCCCCGGAGCAGTACGCGGGGAGTGCGCGCAGCGGTCCTCCGTGCGATGTCTACGGTCTGGCGGCGACGGCCTACAAGCTGCTCACCGGCGTGACCCCGACGAACGTGTTCGACCGCCAAGCCGGGACGCCCCTGCCCGCTCCCGCCGACCTTCGCAGCGACCTACCGCCGTTGGTGTCCGCCGCGGTTCTCGATGGCATGGAGCTCGAACCCGGCCACCGTCCCATGAGCGCACAGGCACTGCTGAACCGGCTCGGATTGGCCGACGCGACGCCTCCCGTCCGGGCACTCGTCTCGGGCGGCGGGCATCGGGGTCACGATGCCGCGGGAGCCGGTGCCGCGGGTCGAGCCGTGAGCCCGGTCCCGGTCCCGTCTCCGGCTCCGGCAGAGCCGCCGCGCCGGGTGCAGCCCGACGAGGCGGTCGCCAACTCGGCAGCGGGCGCGCCGCGACCGCACGCGGCGTCGGCACCCGGTGCGTCACCACCGGTGCCGGCCCAGGTCCGTGACCTGCACCGGGGGACGTCGAATCCCGCATTCGCGCCATGGCACGACGGAAGTCCGTCGATCATCGGACCGGCAGCCCGTTGGCGCGGTTGGGTCACCTGGCCGGTGGGCATCGCGGCGGTCGCGCTGACGTCGGCGTCACCGCTCGTCGTCGGCGCCATTCTCGCGTTCGGCATCCTGCCGGCCCTGGCCACGGCCGGCGATCTCGCCGTCCATCGCCACCGGCAGAAGATCGGTGCCCAGCAACGCCGGTGGCACGACGCGTCGAGCGGTGTGGTCTCACCGGTTCGCTTCGTCCGCAACGTCGCCGTCGGCGCCCTTCGGGCCGTGCCGGCGATGGCCCTGGCGGCGGTCGGCGTCGCTGCGGAGTCGGTGCTGACCAGTGCCTCCGCCCGTCCGCTGTTCCGCGATTGGGTGATCCGGCTGTGCGGTATCGCGGTCGCGGCCGTGCTCTTGGTACCGGCCCGGAACGGCGGAAGGTCGTTCCGGACCGATCTGGGGTCGACCGCCTGGGCGACCTGGGCCATGGAGCAGCGTCGCCGACCAGGATGGCGAGCGGTCACGATCTGGGTGGTCGCGCTGGCCATTGCCGCTTTCGGGGCGTGGCTGGACCCGGAACTCTGGCCGTTGACCTGATGCCGCACGGCCCGTCGCGGTCGCGCCCGGGGCCGGTCGGTGGGGTTCGATTCAGCTGCCGCGCTTGCCGGCGTTCGGCTTGGTGCCGTGGTTCGCCTTCTTGCGGCGGGCATTGATCTTCTTCTTGCGCGTCCGCTTCGACATGGGCGCCGATGCTACCGGTCCGACTGTTGGTCGCCCCAATGCCGGTGCCGGCCCGGGCCGGCCGGTACCTTGAGGAACCATGGAACGATTCGGGTTCGTGGGGCTCCCCAACGCGGGCAAGTCCTCGTTGTACAACGCGCTGGCCGGCGGCGGGGCGCTGGCTGCCCCGTATGCGTTCGCCACCACCGATCCGAACGTCGGTGTGGCGAAGGTGCCCGATGAGCGACTGGAGGCACTGGCGGAGCTGAGCAGCTCCCGCAAGGTGGTCCCGGCATCGGTGCAGTTCGTGGACATCGGTGGGCTCGTGGAAGGGGCCAGCCAGGGCGAGGGGCTGGGCAACCGCTTTCTCGGCGGTATCCGCGAAGCCGACGCGGTGGTCTATGTGTTGCGCGCGTTCGCCGACGGCGACGTGCCCGGCCCGTCCGATCCGCTCGAGCACCTGCGGGTGTTGGAGATCGAGTTGACACTGGCGGATCTGGAGAGCGTGGAGTCCCAGATCACCAAGCGCACCAAAGCCGCCAAGCAGGATCCGGGACTCTCCGACGAGGTCGCCGCGCTGACCGCGGCCCAGGAACTGCTGGCCGAGGGCACGCCGATCTACCGGTCGTCGTTGGGGGCGGACGAGCGGGACCTTTTGCGCGGGTATTTTCTATTGACGAACAAGCCCGTCATGGCGCTGGTGAACGTGGGCGAGGACCAGCTCGACGCCATCGATGAGCTGATCGCGCCCGTGACCGCGGAATTGGGCGGCGCCGGCGAGGTGATCGGGATGTGTGTCCAGCTCGAGGCCGAAGCCGCACAGTTCACAGGCCCCGAGCGCACCGAGATGCTCGACGCGCTCGGGCTGGGTGAGGGCGCACTGCCCCGGTTCCTGCACACGGCGTATCACCTGCTGGGTCTGCGGACGTTCTTCACCACCGGGGAGAAGGAGTCGCGGGCGTGGACGTTCCGCGCCGGATCGAAAGCCCCCCAGGCCGCCGGGGTGATCCACACCGATTTCGAACGGGGGTTCATCCGGGCCGAGGTGATCGGCTGGGAAGAGCTGCTCGAGGCCGGCTCGTGGCATGCAGCCCGGGACATCGGCACCCTGCGGATCGAGGGCAAGGACTACGTCATGGCCGACGGCGACGTGGTCGAGTTCCGCTTCAACGTGTGAGTCACGCGGCCCGCGGCCTCCTGGCATTTCCGACCGATGCCACCGCAGGAGACCAGCGGCGATATCGACGAGCTGATGTTGTTGATCGAGCAGCAGCGCGAGGACTGCCGTCGACCGGGGTGCCGCACGCCGAACTATGGAGGGAAAAGGTTGCTATTCGACCTTTTCCCTCCAAATTTCGGAGAACGAATACGGGAGCGGGATCACCGGTTGGTCAGGAGGCGACGCAACCCCTGGAAGGTGACGGCGAAGAGCCGATGCGCCTTGGACAGTACGGCGGTCGGCGACCGGGGCCGGACGGGCGCCATCCCGCGGGCGGCGCGCCATTTCGCCAACGCTCCGTCGCCGAGCTGGAGGGCCACCATCCGCTGGAAGTCCCGCCAGCGGACCCGGGCCGGCACGCCGGATCGCACCGCGCGCCGCAGCGAGGCCACCCGCGGCTCGATCTCCCACAGCGGCAGGGCCTCCACCAGCTCCTGTCGCGGGGCCGAAGCCTCGAGTGCTGTCACCGCCAGGCGCCAGACCGCGCCCAGCCCGAGTCGGGCCGCGACCGTGCGGGCCTCGGCGCGATCGTCGTCACCGAGCCGGTCGTACGCGCGGCGCCATTCGTCCAGGGTCCGATCCGTCTCCTCGAATCGGTTCACCGCGGCGTGGATCGCCAGGTGCACCGCGTGGGCCGGCTCGTCCAACACGGGGATCTCCCGGTCGCGGATCGCCAGAACCGAGCGGTGGGCGTACAACGTGGCGAACGCCACCCGGGGCCGCTTCGTCACGAACGGCAGTGCCAGGTGCAGGTCGACATCGGCCCGGTCGTCCCCCGGCGCACTGAGCGCGTCGCTGTGGCCGTGCCGGTCGACCCGCCGGTAACCCGCACCACGCAGCACCCGGGTCGCCCGGGCGAACCGGACCGGGTCGACCAGCAGGTCGACATCCGCGGTCGGGCGCGGCTCGTCGGTTCCATAGAGGCGGTGTCGGGTCGAGGGGCCTTTGAGCACGACGACCTCGATGTCGGCGTCGTGGAGCAGTTCGACCAGATGCGGTATCTGGGATTCGATCCGATCGGTCCGGGCGCGCTGTGCCGCGTCGGCGAGGCGACGCAGGGCGGCTTCCTGAACGGTTTCGCCGGGAGTCGCCGCGGCCCCGTCGGGTGCATTCACGCGTCGGCCAACTCCAGCAGGCTCGACGCCGAGGTGGATGCGTCGCCGCGGACACCGTGGACGAACCTGGCCGACCGAGCGGTCTTCGCGGCCACCGCCAGGACCTCGGCGGACCGGGCCTGCGCGGCGACGGCGTTCCCGATCAGC
Source organism: uncultured Iamiaceae bacterium (assembly GCA_964510215.1). Lineage (GTDB taxonomy): Bacteria > Actinomycetota > Acidimicrobiia > Acidimicrobiales > Iamiaceae > JAFDWI01. Next base: position 1,707 of record CAZEAV010000073.1, on the reverse strand, counting down.
GCTCGGGCGCAGGCCGCCTGGTCCCCCGGCTCCACCCGCCACTCACCCGCTTCACGGAACTCGATCTCGACGACGAGGCTCACGGGCAGTGCTGTTGTCGCAGCCGAGCCTCCCAGCTCGTCGACGGGGACCTCGCGTCGGCCCGTCGCTTCACGGACCGACAGACGTCTGGCGAAGGGGTGCACCAGCCCGGTTTCGTCGAGCACCGCGTATTCGTCGGAAAGGTACATCGCCCCGGCGCGCACCAGCTCGGCGATCAGGGTGGTCTTGCCGGACATCGATGGCCCCGGCAGCACGATTGCGCGATGACCCACGGCGACGACCCCGGCGTGGATGAAGACCAGGCCCGGCGCTTCGACGGCGACCACCGATCGGATCGCCTGGTCGACCGCGTGCAGGCCCAGGGCGACATCATCGAATGATGCACGGGCGCCGCCGGTGTCGATGACCGCTACCTCGTCGCCGTGGCATTCCACGAAGACCGTGGCCTTCGTGGGCCCCGGCTCCGGGCGCGGTTCGGCTCCCGGGGGCAGCATCGCACCCACCGCCTCGCACAGCTCGGGGAATCCACAGTGTCCGGCGGAACAGCGATGGCGGACCACGATGTCCACCTCGACCCCGAACGCGACGAACTCGATGCGTTCCTCGTCGCAGGTCATTCCCGCAACCTATTCGGCTTGGCCGTCGAAGGGGGTCGCCGGATCGGCGAGTTCAGGAATGAGCGGCGATGGCGTCGGCGAGGGCCAGTACCCGCCGCGCGCCTTCCACGTGGAGGTTCTCGATCATCCGACCCTTGTAGGTGACCACTCCCTTGCCGGCGGCGATCGCCTCGTCGAAGGTGGCGATCAGTTCGCGGGCGTCTTCGACTGCTTCGGGCGACGGCGCCCAGACCTGGTTGCACGGTTCGACCTGGGAGGGGTGGATCAGGGTCTTCCCGTCGAAACCCAGGTCGCGACCCTGGATGCACTCGGCTTCGAAGCCTTCGGGATCCTTGATGTCGTTGTAGACCCCGTCGATGATGACCTTGCCGGCAGCCCGGGCGCCGATCAGGCACAGCGAGATCGCGTGCAGCAGCGGTTGGCGGCCGGGGATCTGGACGGCCTGGAGCTCCTTGGCGATGTCGTTGGTGCCCAGCACCAGCACGGCCAGCCGGTCCGACGCCGAGGCGATCGCCCGGGCGTCCAGCAGGGCGTTCGGCGTCTCGAGCATGGCCCATAGCCTGGTGTGGTCCGGGGCGCCCGCGGCGACGATGGCGGCTTCCAGGCGGCGGACCTCCTCGGCGGAGTCGACCTTGGGAACCAGGATCGCGTCGGGCCCGGCAGCGGCCGCCGCGGCGAGGTCGTCGTCGTGCCACTCGGTGCCGATGCTGTTCACCCGGATGGCGATCTCCCGGTGGCCGTATTCGCCACTTCGCGCCGCGGCGCACACGTTCGCGCGCGCCGCGACCTTGGCATCGGGCGCGACGGCGTCCTCGAGATCGAGGATCAGCGCATCGGCGGGGATTCCCTTGGCTTTCTCCAGTGCCCGCTCGTTGGCACCGGGCATGTACAGCACCGATCGGCGGGGGCGCAGGGTTTCGTCTGCCATGACGTCAGTCCTTGCCACTGAAGCCGTATGCGGTCGCCAACTCGGGGTCGCGTTCGGCGAGCTGATGGGCGAGGTCCAACATGACCTTGCACTGCAGCACCGACGCGTCGTCCTCCATCT
>CAZEAV010000072.1:0-9003 GCA_964510215.1 uncultured Iamiaceae bacterium | reverse complement strand
GTAGACCTTCTCCAGGTAGACCGTGGGGTTGCGCGGGATGGGGAGGTCACGCCCCTCGAGCGGAGCTCGCAGCGGTGGGAAGACCTCGTCGCGGCGCAACACCCCTCGAGGTCCCGGGTACCAGGAGACGGTGTCGCCCTCGAAGAGTCCCGCGAACACATCGATCTTGGGCTGTCCGCCCTTGGCCGCGAAACGGTGGGCCAGCTGCTGCTCCCCCCACACTCGGTAGCCGAGACCCCTCAGGTGCTGCTCGACCAGAGCCAAGCCGTCGGCCAGACTCGTCGCACGGTCGGGCCCGAACGCGATGATGACATCCAGGTCGTCGTCGTGACCGATGAGGTCTCCCTCCCGCACCAGGCCCAAGACGCCCCCGAACCCGAGACAGACGTCGGGTGTGAGGCCCTGCAGATCGCCGATCAGCCGGTCGGCCGATTCCAGGTAGGCCAGGCGCTCCTCCGGGCGCCAGTAGCGGAAGGTGCGTCGCACGCTGTGGACATTCCACTCCCACTGCTGGTCCCGCAGCAACGAGTCGTTGACCGCGCGACGGATCTTGCGCCGATCGGCAGGCGTGGCGCCGGGCAGGGCCCGCATTCCGGCTCGGAGGTCCTCGAAGCGCCCAAGGACCACCTCGCGCAGCAGTTCCGTCAGTGCGGAGGGGTCGACCTCGGTGTCAGCCAGTGCAACCGCACCGTGCCGCAACGCTCCCTGCACCGCATGGTCGAACTCCCTAGCGCGGGCCACCCCGTCGTACAGCAGTTGAGCGCCTCCCGTCGTCTCGGCGACGATCCGCATGGATCCAACCGCCTCGCTATGCGACAGCTGGGCGTTGCGGACCTGCAGGCCCACCAGGGTGACGGGCCGGTCCAGTTCGAGATCCACCCACGGCTCCTCCTGTGCGGCTGTCCGCACCGCCAACTGGTGGTCTCCCTCGGACAGGAACAGGCGCTTGCGCGCCTCGCCGCGGAGCGGTTGGTCGGCCCCGCTGCTGCGGACGATGACCTCCGCCGGGGGGCCGGCCAGACCGTCGCAGTCAAGCGCGACGGAGTGGAGCCGCAGTGCTTGCCGGCCGCGCAGCTGCAGCCGCAACTTCCTGGTGTCGGCGACCTCCTGCCGGATCGTCAGCAACCCTCCCGGCGCATGGAACGCAAAGTCGGGATAGGCCATCCGGACCCACGCGGCGAAACGTTGGACGTGCTCCGCAATGGTCGCCGCCATCGCACCACTCCCCCTTCGTAGCCCGACAGGTGCACAGTGCCGGTTGACCGGTCACAGCTCATCTTCTGACACGGCAGGTCCCGCGTCCAGCCCTGACCGGGGTGGCGTGCACCAGGCGCCTCATCGTGAAGGTAAGGTCACCACGCACAGTCCTCGAGTCCCTCCGGAGAGCATTTTGACCACTCCACGACCTGTTGAGGCACGGCCTGTTCGCCAGTTGGTCATCGTCTCGGGCGCCGGACGCAGTGGAACCAGCACGGTCTCTGGTTCACTGAGCAGGCTGGGATACCACGTTCCGCAGCCGGAGGTGGAGGCAAACCGCTCGAACCCTCGTGGCTTCTATGAGTCTCGTTGGGTGGTGGACTTCCACATCAACCTCCTCAGGAAGGGTGACGCGACAGCGTTGGACACCAGGCCGGAAGTCAGGGAAACCCTGCGCCGGATAGGTGAGCGGCCACGGCTGCGAGGCGAGCTCCGCTCGTGGCTGGAGGGGCAGCTTGAGGCCGGCAGTCTCGTCGTCAAGGACCCGCGCACGGTCTGGTTCCTGGACCTGTGGGAGGAGACCGCCGCCGACCTCGGTGCTGAAGTGAAGTACCTGACCATGCTCCGGCATCCTGCCGAGGTGGTCGGGAGCCGCGACGAGTACTACGGCGGTCGCGGGACAGCACAAGAACGTGCCGCCGGCCGGATCGCCAACCTGGCGGGGTGGGTGAACTGCTCCCTCATCAACGAGCGGATCACACGCGGGCGCCCACGGGTGTTCTTGCAGTACACCCAGCTCCTCGGGGACTGGAGGGCCGCCCTGCAACAGGTGTCGGACGCCCTCGGCCTGGAGTACGCCAGCGACATCTCGGCGCGCAAGCACCCCATCGACCAGTTCATTGACTCGGGGCTACGGCGCGTCCGGGGAAGCTGGGAAGACCAGTGGGCCCCGAGCTGGTTGCAAGAGACGGCGGAGGAGTCGTGGCAACTGCTCTCAGGTGCTCGGGGTGAGCTGGACGATCCCGAGGTCAGGGCCGCCCTCGACGAGGTGACGGAGCATTACGAGCACGACTTCGCACAAGCCATCGCACTCTCGCGCGACCACACCAGGGCTGCGGTGCGGCGAGCACGCAGACAGACCAGGCGAAGAGTCACGACCGAGCTGAGTGGCGATGCGGCGACAGGCACGACGAAGTCAGACAGTGCTGTTCCGCCGGGCGACCGGGCAGGCCATGCTTCACCGGAAGTAACCTCCGCCGCAGAGCCCCGCATCCCCTTGCTGTCACGCGTCAAGGGGGCTTTGACCTTGTCCCGGCGACCGGCCCGTTCGAGGCGTTGACGTGAACCAATCCCCACCGTTCCTGTCCGTCATCGTCCCGGTCTTCAAGGTCCAGGCCTACCTGTCGGAGTGCCTCGAAAGCCTGCTGCAACAAGACTTCGGGGACTTCGAACTGATCGCCATCGACGATCACTCGCCCGATCACTCAGGAGAGATCCTCGACCGCTACGCTGCGGACGACCCCCGGGTCCAGGTGGTCCACTTGCCACAAAACATCGGGCTCGGCCCGGCACGCAACACCGGCTTGAGCAAGGCACAAGGCGAATATGTCCTCTTCTTGGACAGCGATGACTCACTCACCCACGGTGCGCTGTCGCGGATCGCCCAGACGATCAAGGCGAGCGGGCACCCCGACATGGTGTTGCTGGACCACGCCCGGACGTACTGGACAGGCCAGGTTCGTCGCAACGTGCGGCACGATCTGTTGGAGAAGTTCAGCGGCGAGCCCTTCGTCGCCGACGAGCACCCGGAGATCTTCCAACTTCTGCAGGTGGCCTGGAACAAGGTGTGCCGACGCGACTTCCTGCTGCGCGAGGGCCTCCACTTTCCCAGCGGCTACTACGAGGACACCCTCTGGACGCACCAGGGTGTGCTCACCGCCAGCTCGATCGCGGCCCTGCCCTACGTGTGCGTCCTGTACCGCCAACGGCGGCACGGCAGCATCCTGGGGACGCCATCCCGCCGCCACTTCGAGGCCTTCGAACAGTGGCAACGCGTCTTCGACTTCCTTGACGAGAGACCCGAGCTGGATCACTGGCGTCCGCTCATCGCAGAACGAATGGCCGGGCACTACCTGACGGTGCTCCGCAAGGGGCACCGCATCCACGAGCGCGACCGCCCCGCGTTCTTCGAGCGGGCGAGCGAACAGCTCCGCCGCTACGGCTCCTCACGCGCCGCCGACCCCTAGAGGAGTACCGACGCCCTGCGGCACCGCCTGCTCTACCGCGGAGATTACCGGTTGTTCCAGGCCCTACGGCAGACGCGACGGGCACGGCTCGGAGCCGAGTCGCGGCTGCGACGAACAGCGCGAGCGGCAGCGGCCGGCAGGAGCAAGGTGCGCACCGCGGGAGTCCTTGCGGAGTACCGCGCGCTGCAGCGCCAACCTCTGGACCCCAACCTGGCGGTCTACGCCTCGCTGTGGAACCGGGGGGTCGCCGGCAACCCGAAGGCGATCTACGACGCCATGCTCCGGGTGACGCCGCACATCAAGGGGGTCTGGGTCGTCCGCCGCTCGCAGCTGGGCTCTCTCCCAGAAGGGATTGACGCGATCGTGCCGGGCACTCGACGCTACTGGCGCACCATGGCACTCGCGACCTACTTCATCAACGACGTCAACTTCCCGAACCGCCTGGTCAAGCGGCCGGGCCAGATCCACGTGCAGACCCAGCACGGCACACCCCTCAAGCACATGGGTCTGGACCTCATGGCGCATCCAGCAGCAGCGGGCGACATGGACTTCGCCAAGTTGCTGCGGCGGGCGGACCGGTGGGACTACAACATCTCCTCCAACACCTACTCCACCCTCATCTGGGAGCGTGCCTTCCCCTGCAGTTTCACCACCCTCGAGAGCGGCTATCCGCGCAACGACGCGCTGGTGCGTGCCGATCAAGACCTCATTGACGAGGCGCGGCGCAACTTGAGCATCGCTCCGGGCCAACGGGCGATGCTCTATGCCCCCACCTACCGGGATCACGACCCGGCCTTTCAGATGCGCCTGGGTCTTGACGAGCTCTCCGAGAGTTTGGGGAGCGACACTGTCTTGCTCGCACGCAGCCACTACTTCTACGGCAGCCAGCCAGAACCCACCGATATCGTCGAGCGTGCCGGAGTTCGTGACGTCTCACGGCATCGCGACGTGGTCCAGTTGATGTTGGCCTCCGACGTGCTGATCACCGACTACTCGAGCATCATGTTCGACTACGCCAACCTGGGTCGCCCCATCGTCATCTACGCGCCGGACTGGACGACCTACCGCGACGTCCGTGGCACCTACTTCGACCTGATGGCTGAAGCTCCCGGTCCGGTGGCACGCACTCAGGCCGAGCTCACTGAGATCCTCAGCGAACGCAGCTACGAAACAACCGAGGCTCGGGCGGCACTGGCACGATTCCGTGAACGCTTCTGCGAGTTCGATGACGGGCTGGCCAGTGAGAGGGTCGCTCGTCGGGTGTTCCTCGGCGAGGACCTCCCGATCACACCGGCTCGCTCGAGGTGCACGGTGGTGAAGACCTCCAGCAAGCCGTAGAGATCAGAAGCGCCCGGCGCGTAGCACCAGGCGGTCGTGCCCGTCGTAGTAGAGCTCCTGCACCGGCCCCTCCGACGGACGGACCAGGTAATTGGCCCAGCCCGCGTTGCGACAGGTAACCCCGACCCGGATCCGATACTCACCGATGGCTGCTGGTTCGTCGCACAGCAGCCGCACAGGTAGGGCCGCCCGGATGCGGTAGGCGCCTTGCTGCTCGTCCGTGATCTGCGTCGGGAGGGCCGTTCGCCGACCCGTGGGGACGTGCACGGCCTCCATCCACACGGTGAGGTCCTCACGCCAACCCGGTGCACCCGAGATCTCTGCGTGAACCGTGATATCCACCACCAACTGCAGTTCTCCCTGGGGCCGACTCGGCTTGGTCAGCCACCTGGATGCGGTCAACCCGCGGCGCCCAGAGCCTTCGAGCTCGACAAGCTCGGTGCTGTGGATGGTAAGACCGCTCGTCCGCAATACCACCCGTTCGGGTCGACGCGCCACAGCGTCGTCGAGGGCATCGGCCCAAAGGTTCAACACGTGATCGGCAGTGTAGGCCCGAGCTGCCCGTCTGCCTGCCGTGCCAAGACGAGCCACCAGTTCGGTGTCGCCGAGGAGGCGACGCATTGCCGCCTCGATGCCGGCGACGTCACCGTCGGGAATCACGAAGCCACAGTCGTTGCCCTCGAGAAGCTCCCGAGGACCGTACTTCACGTCGTAGCTGACCACGGGGCACTCACGGCTCATGGCCTCGAGCACCACGAGACCGAAGGCCTCGTACGCAGTCGTGAGGAGGAGACCACTTGCTGACCACAGCCGGTCTCGGGCGTGGGGGTCGTGGCCGAGCATGGTGACGGCACCAGTCAATCCCAGAGCGAGGATGTGCCGCTCCAGCTTGACTCGCTCAGGACCGTCTCCGGCGATCTCCAGACGGGCGTCCGGATGATCCTTGTGCACAGCAGCGAACGCATCGATGGCCTGGTCGATCCGCTTGCCCGGGTCCAGACGTGCGATGACCATGAAGCGCGCGGGATCACGCTCTGGCGCAGGGTCGGGCCGATCCGGCACCTCCACTGGGTTCGGGATGGTCACCAAGTGATTTCGCATGCCATAACGGGCCTGGACGTCCTCGCGCTGTCGCTCCGTGAGGAGTACGACCGCGTCGACATCGGCAAGTCGGTTGAATGCGGCAGCCGCCTTGCGGTTCAACGTGGAGTCCCACCGGCGCGGCGCGTTGGTGTGCGGCACGTGCACCGACAGGACCTCGTGCACCTGGGGTTGGTCGAACGGCGTGAGGACGTGGGACAGGAAGAAGTCCTCGAGCATTAGGAAGGTGGGCTGAGCACCGCCTCCTCTGATCTGATCCACCCACTGCCGGAACCACTCCCCTGCGTCCCGGAAGGTCCCGAGAACGCGCCCCCGCCGCCCCACTCGAAGAATCCTTCCCCTCCCCTGGTCCGGTCGGTTGACCAGGTCCGCAGGCACCCGGAGAAACACTGACCCGTCGTTGCGCTGGTAGTCGTGGACCGTCTCCTTCCCCTTGTGGGCGATGCGCCACGGCGTGCCGTCGGGGTAGAACTCCTGCTTCGAGGTGTGTCCTTTGAGGGGCGGGAGCTTCTCACCCCCTGGACCGTCATCAGCCCAGTCGCGATTCCTGTGGTCGTCATAAATGTTCCGCAACTGCACGCGTTCGACCAAGCGGCCGGTCTCGCGCAGGAGCGACTCCTCGTGTGCATAGCCGTCGAACGCGTCAAAGGTGAGGATGGTGGAGTCGGCGCCAGCCGCCGCAAACAGGCGCGAGCGTGTCAACATGGCATTGGTCCTGCCGCCGAAGGTCGTTCTTACCGCCCGAACAGCGAAGAGGTAGCAGCCCTGGGGAAGTCGCGGCGTCACGGGACGAATCTAACAGTCATCGACCGGGGAGGTCGGGCGTCACGCGGCTCTCACCGGGCTGGGCGACACCGTATAGTCTCCGCATGGCTTCTCGCGTGTTTCTGCACATCGGCGCGCCGAAGTCCGGCACCACGTATCTGCAGACCCTGCTGTGGGCAAACCAGGACCGATTGCGTGACGCGGGCGTCCTGCTGCCCGGATCTCGCAGCCTGGACCACAACGACGTCTCCTCCTGGACCCGCCTGGTCCGCCCGACTCGTCAGCACAAGGAGACGACCGACCGGCTCATGGATGAGATCCACGCCTGGCCGGGATCCGTCATCCTCAGTTGCGAATGGTTCGTGATGGCCGACGAGGGACAGATCCGCAGACTGCTGGCCCGCTTGGAGGCGCCGGAACTCTCCGTGGTCTTCACTGCTCGTGATCTGGCCTCAGCCACCCCAGCCGCATGGCAGGAGAGCCTCAAGCTCGGCCTGGGCAGGCCCTTGGACTCCTTCGTGGCAGACCTGGGGACGGCCACGAATCCTCGCTGGTGCTGGCAAACCCTCGATCCAGCCGTGGCCCTCGTCCCGTGGTGCGACGAGGTGGGACCCGAAAACGTGTCCGTGGTGACTGTGCCACGCTCGCGTCAAGAGCCAGACCTCCTGTGGCGCCGCTTCTGCCGAGCATGTGGCCTCGAGGGCATACGGTTCGACACCGAGAACGCATCGACAAACCAGTCGGTCGGGGTCGAGAGCGCGAGATTCTTGGAGCTGCTTGGACCGAACCTTCGGGAGGCGCTGCGGGTGGAACGGTCGCGGTGGTTCGTTCCCTACCGTTGGATCCGAGAACTGGTGGCACACGACCTCCTCGTCCCCCGCGGAGGCCACAAGATCGCGCTCTCCGAGGGCGACCACCGTGCCTTGTACGAAAGGTCACTCGCCACCAAGGAGCACCTTGCCACCATGGATGTCAACGTGGTCGGGGACTTGGACGACCTGACTCCGGGAGAACGCAGTCCTGACGCCCTCTCTCCCGACGAAGTCCCGACGCAGGACGTGCTCCAGATCGCTCTCGACGTCATTCCCGAGTTGCTGGGGAGGCTGCGGGACGAGACCGAGCGCTCGGACAGGGCGAGGCGGCGCGTGCGTGAGCTCGAGGATGAGGTCGACCGCCTCCGCACCCATCTCGAGCGGGCCGAGTCGCGGCTCAGCAGCAGCAAGGAGTCAGCCGAGCCCCCCAGCAACTTCCAGGTCGCCGTTCGGCGCGCCCGGGCGGTAGGCAGGAGACTGAGAGGCAGTCAGTAGGAGTGCCTCTGCGCGAGCGTCTGCTTGACCGCGTCGAGATCAAACGGTTCGCCCAGCCATGTGAACACTGGCCGCAGCCTCTCCGGAGCTGAAACGTAGTCGTTGTAGTGGACGTGGATGCTGTCTTCCCCCAGCCATTCGGTGAGGCGCAGGAGACGAGCTTCTCGCTTCCGCAGGAGCTGGGGTCCGTCGGCTCTCTTGGCCCACCACTTGCTGCGTAGGACCTCGTCGTGGTCACGGGTGTTGATGATGAACCGACATCCTGGGAAGACTTGCTGCAGGAAGGCGATGTAAAGGTCAAGATCCGGCTTGTCCCATCGGATCTCCTTGAAACCGGCCACTCTCGTGTCAGGTTCGGGACGCAGTATCGTGTCGAGGGCGAGTGCTCGTAGCTGCTTGATCGCCAACTCGGACGGATAGCCATCGATCCCGAAGAAGGGGTGCCGGCTCGTCAGCGGCTGCGGGCGTTGGTGCTCTTGCCTGCCTCCTTGTGCCAACTTGTGGAACCGGTGCAAGGCATAGACTGCGGAGTTGTTCTCGCCGCGGATCAGGTATCCCGGGTTGGAGTTCATGATCCCCTGCAGCAACGTGGAACCGCTGCGGCCGTAGGTCACGATGAACAGGTACCCGAGATCGTTGCGAGCCTTCCCGCTCAGCGGGGACTTCCCGGGATCGACATTCCTGCTCCCAAGACGGGCCAACAGCCCTCTCATCTCAAGCCTCCTTGGGGCTTTCGGCATCTGGGGAGCAGAACACCGCATCGACCACCCGGCTCGAGGCCTCGCCGTCCTCGAGTCCGTTGAACCTGCTCCGGAAGTCGGCGTAGCGAGCGGCGTACTCGCCCTTCACGCCATCGAGGTCGCGCAACGCGGCGATCACCTGCTCGGTGTCTTGCAGGAGCGGCCCGGGAGCCTCCCGTTCGAAGTCGAAGTAGAATCCACGCACCCGGTCGCGGTAGTCGGCCAGATCGGGGACCAGGTAGATGATCGGCTTGCCCGTGACCGCGTAGTCGAACATCACCGACGAGTAGTCGGTGATCAGCACGTCAC
>CAZEAV010000071.1:5944-9045 GCA_964510215.1 uncultured Iamiaceae bacterium | reverse complement strand
CGACCCCCCCGGCTAGGGGCCCCGGGCGGTCGTCACCCCCGACCCCCCTCCGAATAGCGCCCCATCCGTGGACACCGATGCGCTGGGGAGACTGGCCGAGGCGGCGTTGGCCGAGCTCGATGTCGGCGACGCGGGCGAGTTGACCTTGACCCTGGTCGACGAGGCCACCATCGCGGCACTGAACGTGGAGCACCTGGGCGGGACCGGCCCCACCGACGTGCTCTCGTTCCCCATGGACGGCCCGACCGAGGGGGCACGACCCCCCACCGGGGTGCCCCGGTTGTTGGGGGACATCGTGATCTGTCCGACCGTCGCCGCGGCGAACGCCCCGGACCATGCCGGGACCTTCGAGGACGAGCTCGCCCTGTTGTGCGTGCACGGCATCCTGCACGTGTTGGGGTGGGATCATGCCGAGGCCGACGAGGCCCGGGCCATGCGTGCCGTCGAGGCACGGGTCCTCACCGCCGTCCACCACCGTGTGCCCGCGGGCACCGAGGTTCCCGGATGATCCTGGGGGCGTCGTTCTCGAGTACCGACACCGTGATCGTCATCGTGATCGTCGTGCTGCTGGCGATCCAGGCCTTTCTCGCGATGGCCGAGACGTCGTTGACCCGGATGAACCGCAACCGGGCCGTCGCGCACGACGAGGCCGGCCGGCGCGGCGCGAAACGCCTGCTGCAGCTCGTCGCCGACCCCGCGTCGTTCCTGAACTCGCTCCTGCTGGTCGTGCTGATCTGCCAGACCGCCCAGACCGCGCTGATCACCATCGAGGCCGAACGCCTCTTCGGCGCGGCCGGGGTGATCGTCGCACTCGTGTTCAACATCGTGTTGGTCTTCGTGCTCTCGGAGGCCGCGCCCAAGACCTGGGCGGTGCAGCACACCGACGACGCGGCGCTCCGCACCGCCGGCCCGATCTGGGCGCTGACACGCTTCTGGCCGCTCCACGTCGTCGCGCGGGCGCTCATCGGCATCACGAACGTGCTGCTCCCCGGCAAAGGGCTGCAGCAGGGTCCGTTCGTGTCCGAGGAGGAGCTGTTGGCAATGGCCGACGAGGCGGCCGAGAACGACGTGATCGAGGACGACGAACGCGCCTACATCGCCCGGGTCATCGAGTTCGGCGACACCGTCACCCGCGAGGTCATGGTGCCCCGCCCCGACATGGTCACCATCGAGGGCTCCACCCGGGTGGCGGATGCCATGGAGATCGTGCTGTTGAACGGGTTCAGTCGGGTGCCGGTGCACCGCGTCGACGTGGACGACATCGTGGGCATCCTCTACGCCCGGGATCTGATGCGGGCCGAGCGCAACGAACGATCCGACACGCCGGTGGCCGAGATCGTGCGCCGGGCCACGTTCGTCCCCGAGTCCAAACGCGTGGCCGAGCTGTTGCCCGAGATGCAACGGGACAAGTTCCACATGGCGATCGTGGTGGACGAGTACGGCACCACCGCCGGTCTGGTGACGCTGGAGGATCTCATCGAGGAGCTCGTGGGCGAGATCGTCGACGAGTTCGACGTGGAGGATCCCCTCGTCGAACCGTTGCCCGGGGGCATCCTGCGTGTGGACGGCCGGCTCAGCATCGACGACGCGAACGACGTGCTGGACGGCAACCTGCCCGAAGGCGACTGGAACACGATCGGCGGTCTGGTGATCGGGGACCTGGGGCGCGTCCCCGTGGGCGGCGAGGTGGTCCGGGTGCCCGGCTATGAGTTGCGGGTCGAGCGGATGCAGGGGCGCCGGATCTCCCGGGTCCGGATTCTTCCCCGACCCGAGGCCGACGACGACGCCGACGAGCGTTCCCCGGACCGCGCGGGTTCCCGGCGCAACGCCAAGGAAACCTCGGGGTGAGAAGTGGATTCGTCACGTTCGTCGGGAGGCCGAACGTCGGCAAGTCCACCCTGCTGAACCACATCCTGGGCCGCAAGGCATCAATAACCTCCGACAAAGCCCAGACGACCCGCCATGCGGTGCGCGGCGTGCTGCACTTGAACGGCGACGGGGCGGTCACCGGGGAGGACACCCAGATCGTGTTCGTGGACACCCCCGGCATCCACAAGCCCCGTACCGCGCTGGGCGAGCATCTCAACGCCACCGCCACCGGTGAGATCGCGGACGTGGACGTGGTGTGCCTCGTCCTCGATGCCACCGCGGCGTTGGGCCGTGGCGACCGCTTCGTGGCCGACCGCATTCCCACCGACGCGATCGTGGTGGTCAACAAGGTCGACCTCGCCGGCCGGGACCAGGTGCTCGCCCAGCTCGCCGCGGCCGGCACGCTGGAGCGCAGCGCGTACTTCCCGCTGTCCGCGGTCACCGGCGACGGCGTCCAGGCGTTCGTCGACGAGCTGGTCACCCGGATGCCCGAAGGGCCGCCGTACTACCCGCCGAATCAGGTCACCGACGTTCCCGACGCGATCTGGGTCGCCGAGTTGGTGCGCGAACAGTTGCTGGGCGTGCTCCGCGACGAGCTGCCGCATTCGGTGGCCACCCGCGTCACCGAGTGGGAGGGGAAGAGGATTCGCTGCGAGATCCTCGTGGAACGGGAATCCCAGAAAGGGATCGTGATCGGCCACGGCGGCCGCGTGCTCGCCGAGGTCGGACGGCGCGCCCGGGCCCAACTGGACCCGGGCGTGTACCTGGAGTTGTTCGTCAAGGTCGACAAAGACTGGCAGCGGCGCCCCGATCGCATCGAACGGTTGGGCTACTAGGTGGGCGATCAGACCCTGGCCGACCTGGCGGCCGCGTGCCACGGAGACGCCGATGCCATCGTCTCCACGTTCACCGACTGGGTGGCGGAGCGCGGACTGGAGTTGTACGACCACCAGAGCGAGGCGCTGCTGCACATCGCACTGGGTTCCCATGTGATCGTGGACACCCCCACCGGGTCGGGCAAGTCACTGATCGCGGCCGCCGCGCTGTTCGACACCGTCGCGAACGGGGGCCGGGTGTGCTACACCGCGCCGATCAAGGCGCTGGTGTCGGAGCGGTTCTTCGAACTGGTGGCCATGTTCGGTCCGGAAGCGGTGGGCATGCTCACCGGCGACGCCGCCGTGAACGCCGACGCTCCCGTGGTCTGTTGCACCGCGGAGATCCTGGCGAACCTG
>CAZEAV010000071.1:0-5934 GCA_964510215.1 uncultured Iamiaceae bacterium | reverse complement strand
GCGGGACGGGCGTGACGCGCCCGTGCGGTGTGCGGTGATGGACGAGTTCCACTGGTTCGCGGATCCCCAGCGCGGCTGGGCGTGGCAGGTGCCGTTGCTGGAGCTCGTCGACACCCGTTTCGTGCTGTTGTCGGCGACCCTGGGTGACGTCCGGCCTTTCGTCGAGGAACTCACCTCGCGCACAAAGCGCGAGGTGGCGGTCGTGGCCTCGCCGACGAGGCCCGTGCCGCTCGTCCACGACTACCGCGTCGAGACCGTCACCGACACCGTCGCCGAATTGCTCGCGGGAGGCGGCACCCCAGCGTATCTGGTGCATTTCACCCAGGCCGGCGCCATCGAACGCGCCCAGGCGCTGGCTTCGATGGCGGTGGCGGACCGGGCCACCAAGGACGCGATCGCCGCCGAGGTCGGTGATTTCCGCTTTGCCGCCGGGTTCGGCCGGGTGCTTTCCCGGTACGTCCGCAACGGCATCGGCGTGCACCATGCGGGCATGCTGCCCCGGTATCGGCGGCTGGTCGAGCGCCTCGCGCAGCGGGGCCTGCTGCGGGTCATCTGTGGCACCGACACGCTCGGGGTGGGAATCAACGTGCCGATCCGCACGGTGGTGCTCACGGCCCTGTCCAAGTACGACGGGGAGAAGACCCGGTTGTTGACCGCGCGGGAGTTCCACCAGATCGGCGGCCGCGCGGGGCGCGCCGGGTTCGACACCGTGGGTACCGTGATCGCGCTGGCGCCCGAGCACACCGTCGAGAAAGCCAAAGCCGAGGCCAAAGCGATTGCCCGGGGAAAGAACCCCAGGAACGTCCGTTCCCGCAAGCCCAAGCCGGGAACGGTGTCGTGGGGCCGGCCGACCTTCGAACGCTTGGTGCATGCCGACCCCGAACCCCTGGAGGGGCACCTTTCAGTGACCCACGCGATGGTGCTGTCGGTGCTGGAACGCCCCGGCGACGCCGATGCGCAACTCACCGCGCTGCTGCAGAGCCCGTACTCGAGGAAATCCGAGATCGCCGCGAACCTCGCCCGCGCGGCGGACATCACCGGTTCATTGGTCGACGCCGGAATCCTCGTCCCCCAGGATCCTCCCGATGACGGCGGGCACCGTTACCACCTCGCGCACGAGGTTCAGGACACCTTTGCGCTCGACCAGCCGCTGTCGTTGTTCGCGGTGGCGGCCCTGGACCTGCTGGATCCCGAGGATCCCGACTACGCCCTGGATGTCGTCTCGATCGCGGAGGCGGTGCTGGAGAACCCCCGGCCTGTCGTGATGTCCCAACTCAAGCGGGCCAGGTCCGAGGCGATCGCCCGGATGAAAGCCGAAGGTCTGAGCTACGACGAACGCATGGCCGAACTGGACACCGTCACCTGGCCCCAGCCCCTCGCCGAACTGCTGGAGCCGATGTTCGCCGTGTACTGCCGCTCCGAACCCTGGGCGGCCGACCACGAGCTGCGCCCCAAGTCGGTGGTGCGCGACATGTTCGAGCGGTCGATGGATTTCGCCGACTACGTGCGCTTCCATGCGATCGCCCGGTCCGAAGGCGTGCTGCTGCGGTATCTGTCGGATGCGTTCCGGACCCTGTCCCGCACGATCCCCGACGAGCGCTGGAACGACGAGCTCGCCGACCTGATCGCCTGGTTGGGCGAGTTGGTACGCCAGGTCGACTCGAGCCTGATCGACGAATGGGAACGCCTCCAGCATCCCGACACCGAAGTCGACGTCGGCCCGCCGCGTGACACGCCGCCCCCGCCGTTGACGTCGAACCATCGGGCGTTCACGGTTCTGGTGCGCAACGCGCTGTTCCTGCGGGTCGAGTTGCTGGCCCGGCGGGATTTCGCCGCGCTGGGGGAGCTGGACGGCGACGCCGGTTGGTCGGCGGCCCGTTGGGAGGCAGCGGCCCGCGACTATTTCGCCGAGTTCGACCGGGTCGAGATCGGCGGCGATGCGCGCAGCCCCGCCCTGGTGCTGATCGAGGAGCACGGGCGGACCTGGTCGGTGCGTCAGATCATCGACGATCCCGACGCCACTCACGCCTGGGCGATCACCGCCGAGGTCGACCTGGACGCCTCCGACGCCGAAGGCCGCGCCATCCTCACCGTCACCGCCTTCGCCCACGACTGATCGGAGCGGACGGGGTGCATGGGCCCGCTTTCGGCGTGGCTTCGCCGCGTGCCGGGGTCGCCCGACCGCGCCGGTCCGATCCTGGTCCGATCGCCAGGCCGATCGGTACGCTCCGTGGTCAGGCTGCCGTGACGGTGAAGCTGTCCGCGGTGGTGGTGTCGGTGAACACGTGGTACGTGGTGTCGCCGCCGGGTGGGGCGATGGGGTTGCCGCCGGAGACTGCAAGCCCGGTCGCATCGGCGGTCGCATACGCGACGATCACCACGCCGGATCCGCCGCTGGCACCGGTGGCGTGGGTCCCGGTCGGTCCGGCGCCCGCGCCGCCGCCGGTCTGCGCGGTACCACTCGACGCGTACACCTCGTCGTTTCCCTGGAAGACGCCCGCCCCGTTGCCGCCACCGCCTTTGCCTCCGTTGCCGCCGGAAACCTCACCGGTCGGGTTTCCGGGGTTGCCGTCGTCGTGATAGGAGGCGCTGCCGCCACCCCCGCCTGCGACGTACCCTCCGTCGGTGCCGATCCCGACCGCGTCGGCCAGGTCCGAATAGGTGCCGGCGCCGCCGGACCCACCGTTCGCGGCGCCTTGGCCGGTCGAGGCTGTGCCCCCGGGACCGCCGGCCCCTCCGCCCCCTCCGCCCGCCATGGCGGTGTAGGCGAAGTCGGTGTCGCTGTCACCGGTGCCACCGTCGTGGCCCTGTTCGCTGGGATTGTCCGTTCCCTGTCCAGCGTCGGGGATGTCGCTGCTGCCGCCGCCGCCGGACCCGCCGTTGCCGGCCGGCTGGCCCGCATAGGCGGATCCGGCGCCGCCTCCCTGAGCTGTTGCGACGGTTCCGAGGGTGGAGTTCTGTCCGGGTGCCGGGCGCTCGGACGGCGCGCCGCTGCCACCGTCCCACACCGCGCCAGGGCCACCTGCTCCGACGGTCACCGAGAGGCTCGAGCCCGTCGCGACCGTCTCGGTGCCTTGCACGACACCACCGGCACCGGCGCCCCCGCTCTTTTCGTACCAGGATGCGCCGCCACCCCCGGCAACCACCAGGTACGAGATCGCCAGAGAAGTCGGTACCGGTGTGGCCGGGGAGGTCGTGGTCGACTCGTGTGACGCCGCGGCGGCGGTCGTCGGCAGTGCGATCATCCCGACGGTGGCTGCCGCCGCGGCGCCGCCGAGTTGCAGGACGCGGCGTCGTGACCAGACGTCGGTGGTCACGAGCCCGAGTTGCACGAGCCCGGCCATCGCGCGCTGCAGGTGGGCGGGTGCCGCGTCGGCGTTCTCGAGCGCGAGCGTGAACGCATCGGCCTGGTCTTCTCGCAGGTGCAACACCTCGGAGCGGCCCGGGACGAGGACGAGATAGCCGTCGTCGATCCTTTCGATGGTCAGCTCGTCGCTGCACGTGAATCCCATGGCTCGGCTGCCCTTTCGATCGGTGTTGACTCCCTCCAATTGCTCGTCCGACCGGGTCGGTCGGAATCCGCCACCCTAGGCGACGGTCCAGGTGCGGTCGACCGTCCCGCCGCTGGTCGGACCTCCTCGGTGCTCAATCGCGAACTCCGGGGCGGATGGGGTGAATGCGCGCCGTTCTGCCCCGGAGTTCGCACCAGGTCAGGCGGATGGGCGGATGTCGGCGAGGAACGCCTCGACCTCGTCGCGGTGGCGGGTCCGCTTCATGGGCGGGAGCGCGTGGATCAGATCCCAGCGGTAGCTGCGGCGGGTGGCGAGCCGCGAGTCCAACACGGCGACCACGCCCCGGTCATCGGAGCGCCGCACCAGACGCCCGGCCGCCTGGGCCAGCAGCGTCGCGGCGCGGGGGACGTCGACCTCGGCGAATGCCCGTGCCCCGATGGCTTCCCGTCGAGCCGACAGCAGCGGATCGTCGGGGCGGGGAAACGGGATCCGGTCGATCGCCACCAACTGGCAGGCGTCACCGGGCACGTCGACCCCCTGGAAGAAGCTCTGGGTGGCGAACAGGCAACAGGCGCGCGTCGCGGCGAACTCGGCGAGGAGGGCCCCCTTGGGGCGGTCCCGCTGGGAGAGGATCTCCACGTCGAGCCGCTCCCGCAGCTCATCCACCGCGTTGTCGAGTGCCCGGAAACTCGTGAACAGCGCCAGGGTCGCGCCGCCGGCTGCGGTGATCAACCCTTCCAATTCGTCGTACAGCGCGTCGGAGTACCCCGCCGCACCGGGTGCCGGCAATGACGGTGGGCAGTACAGCAGGGTGTTGGTCGCGTAGTCGAAGGGGCTCGTCAGCCGGAGTTCGTCGGTGTTCTCGACCGGCAGCCCCGCGGCGGTGACGAAGTTCGCCGGGATCGTCGCGCTGGTGCAGATGGCGACCGTGTCACCCCAGGCGTGACTGCTGAGAAATCCGGCCACGTCGATCGGGGCCCGGCACAGCGAGGCCCGATGCGTCGGGCCGGACACCCACACCACTGCCCCCTCGGGTTCGCCGGTGATCAGATGCAGGTCGTCGACCAACGCGGAAGCGAGGTTCACCGCGCGGTCCCGTCGGGTGGCGACCTGGGCATGTCCGCCGGGGTCGATGCCCCGCACCGCGGCGAGAATCTCCTCGGTGCGTGACGTGGCCAGCGCGATGAGATCGGCGGTCGCGCCGGTGGGCCCCTCGACGAGGCGTTCGCCGACGAACGGGCCGAGCGTGGCTTTCCAGTCGGACGCGACGTTGTCGAGCGCACCGATCGTGTCGGCGTCCTCGAGCACCGCGCGGGCCGCAGCGGTGACCGCGGTGAGTCGGGCCTCGCTCAGCTCGATACCGGCCGTCGCCGAAACGATGTCGACGAGCTGGTGGGCCTCGTCGATGACGACGACCTCGTGCTCGGGCAGAAGTTGACGGTCGTTTGCCACGTCGAGTCCCCACAGGTGCTGATTCGTCACCACCACGTCGGCCTCGGCGGCGCCGTCACGGGCCATCTCGGCAAAACACGTCGCGCCCATCGGGCACTTGGCGGCGCCCGGGCATTCCTGTGCGGTCATCGACACCGCGGCCCAGGTACGCGGGTCGGGTTCTGCGTCGAGCTCGGCCCGGTCGCCCGTGGGCGAATGGTCGGCCCATTCGGTGATCGCGGTGAGCTCCGCGGGGGACGGTCGACCGCCGAGGCCTTCCAGGGTTCGCTGTCCGGTCTCGGCCGCCTCGTTCAGCTCCGCGAGGCGCTGACGGCACACGTAGTTCGACCGGCCTTTGAGCACTGCGAAGTCGATCGGGGTGTCGCCGTGGGCGGCGAGCCACGGGAGGTCCTTGCCCGAGAGCTGATCCTGGAGTGCTTTGGTAGCCGTGGCGATCACGACCCGACGGCCGGACCGGACCGCCGCAACGAGGTAGGCCAGCGATTTGCCTGTTCCGGTGCCGGCCTCGACCACGAGGTGGCGATTGCGATCCAACGCGTCGGCGACCGCGGCGGTCATGGTGCGTTGCGAATCGCGGTGCTCGCCGCCTTCCAATGCACCGGCCAGGTCGTCGAGCACGGCGACCGCGTCCTTTGCCGCAGGCGAGCGGGATCCAGGATCGTCGGCTGCCACGGGGGCCAAGGGTACCGGCCACGACCGCGGCACTCGCCCTCGGTGACCCCTCCGAACGGGCATCTGGCCGACGATCTCCTCGACGTGGCCCGGCGCGCCGCCGGGATCGGGTCGTCTGGAAGACTGCGGGGCATGGAAGGCATCGAACTGGATCCGTCCCATCCGGCTCGGCGAGCGGCGATCGCGTCGATCGGCGCGATCGAAGCCGGCGACCGGGACGGCTGGCTGGAGCTGTTCGCGCCCGACGCGGTCGTCGCCGACCCGGTCGGGCCGTCACCGTTCGACCCCGAAGGCAACG